>JANOOP010000326.1:0-4999 GCA_031421415.1 Candidatus Eiseniibacteriota bacterium | reverse complement strand
CGCGAACTTTCGGGTTCGCGTTCATACGCGGGACCCTGGCGGCGAGAGCTGCCGGGGTCGTCGTATTTGGGGCAACGCGGACGGGATATTGGGAAGGCACCGGCGCCGGTCGTGAACGTGGCTGGAATGAGCCACCGGGCTATCCTAATGGGGGCCCGTGAATTAGGCGAGAAGTCCTAGGTTTGCAACATGCCGACTTGACAAATTTCTCAATTTTGATAATGTAGATACAACGGTATGCCGAAAACACGAGTAGTCTTCTTTCGGGAGGCCGACGGGAAGGACCCGTTCCTGGATTGGTTCGGGGGCCTTTCGAATCACGCCAAGGACCAGTGCGCCGCGAAGCTTACGCTACTGCGAGATCAGGGCCACGAGTTGCGGCGCCCTGCGGCAGAAAATCTAGGCGGAGGAATCTACGAGCTGCGGGCGAAGTCTAACGGTGTGAACTACCGGATGCTCTACTTCTTCGACAGGCAGCAGGCGATTGTCTTGTCACACGGATTCGATAAGCAGCAGGCGAAGGTTCCCAAGCGGGAGATTGAACAGGCGAAGGCGCGCATGGGCCTATTCGAGTCGGACCCCAAAGCCCATACCTACGAGGAGTGAGTATGTCTAGCAAGCGAAAGCCAACGACCGACGCCATTGCGATTCTGGAACGGCGGCACTATTCCGGGCGGCCCGGTCGCCTGGCTGATCTGGAACGGGCCCGGCTCCACGCGAAACTTGCCCAAGAGATCTATGCCCGCAGAAAGGCGATGGGGCTAACGCAAGCCGAGCTAGCGAAGCGCGCCAAAACCAGCGTCAGCGCGATGGATTACCGAGTATGATCTGGTTTCTGCGACCCGTGCTGGGCGCGTTCCTATGGATGGCAACGGCTTGGTCCGCCGCATCGGCGTGCAGCTGCGCGTGGGTCGGCCCACTCCAAGCGTTGGCGCACTCAGACAACGTATTCGTAGGAACCGTATCGCATACCTTGCAGTTTTGAACTTTGAGTTACAATTCGCAAGGTCTAATTCTAGCCTGATCGACGACAATTATTCCCGGCCGGGAGTTCCAATTGTCGCTGATCAGGGGGTCCCCTACACCGCCGTGACGCGGCCGAGCAGCCGGCGGGCCAGCGCGCGGCGTGCGGCGGGGCTGTTGCCAAAGGTGGCGAGGAGCGTCCTCACGTCGGACCACTCGTCGCAGACGTGCGGATTCAGGAGCGCCACGGTCACGGTCTCGGGAAATCGACGAAGCCACTCCTGGGCCAGCGCGACGTGTTCCACCGAAAGTTCGGCCCGCGCCGCGACGGTCATCAGCGCACTCCCCGTCACCCGTGCGGGCCAGCCCCCCGGGGCCGCCTCGTGCTCCCTCGCATCGACCCCCAGTACCCGCAAGAGCTGCGCGATCGGTTCCCGTCCTTCGGGGTGGTTGATCTCCAGGACCTCGATCGGCGGCTTGAGCGGAATGCCGCCCGCGCCCTGCTTGATCACGCGGATCGCTCCCTCGCAGATGCGCGCCAGTTCGTCCCCCGGGATCAGATCGCGCGCCTGACGCTCCAGCTCCGCGGACCACGTTCCGGCGCGCGCGGCGCTTCCGGCGCGCAACAGCCGTAGCCGCTCCAACGACTCCGCGATCCGCGCTTCCGACAATCGCCCGCTCACCACCGCCTCACGTAGAGCGGCCAGCGCTTCCTCGGGACCGGGCGCGAGTTTGGAATAGAGCAACAGGTCGACGCCTGCCTCCAGCGCCCTTACCGCCACCTCGCCGTACGAACCGAGCGACGTGGCGCCGGCCATCTCCAGGGCGTCGGTGACGACGACGCCATCGAACCCCATCCGCTTCCGCAGCAATCCGGTCACGATGGCATGCGACAGGGTCGCGGTTGTGTTCGGGTCGGGCTCCAGCGCGGGCACCAGCATGTGCCCTGTCATCACCATCGGGACGCCGCAGGCGATGGCTCCCTCGAACGGCTTCAGTTCGCGGCGCGCCAGCAACCGCTCGTCGGCCTCCACGCGAGGGAGGGCGACGTGCGAGTCGAGCGACGTGTCGCCGTGCCCGGGGAAGTGCTTCGCCACCGGGATCACGCCGACCGAGAGAAATCCCTCGATGGCGGCGCGCCCGCAGGCGGTCACCTGCGAGGGGTTCTCGCCGAAGGAGCGGACCCCGATCACGGGGTTTCGGGGATTGGAATCGATGTCGAGGCAGGGAGCGAAATCGAGGTTGAAGCCGAGCGCCAGGAGGCGCCGACCCGTGCGCGCCGCGAGATCGCGGACCAGCGGCGGTCCGCCGGAGGAGGCGACCGCGCGCGCCGGCGGCGGCACTTCCCAGAAGTGGGAAATCCGCGAGACGATGCCGCCTTCCTCGTCGATGGCCAGGAGCGCGGGGAGCTCGGGTGTTCCCAGGAGCGCGTGGAGGGAGCGGGTCCAGCGCGCGGCCCCGGCGGCGTCGGCGAAGTTCTCCGTAAAGAGAATCGCGCCCGCGGGGCGGATGCGCCGAAGCGTCACCTCGGTCTCGGCGTCGAGCGACGTGCCCGGTACGCCGACGATCGTCAATTCGCCCAGGCGGTCGAGGAGTTCGTCCCGGGTCATCGCGCGGCATCCCTCATAGCACGTCCGCCTCTTCGAGCAATTTCCGGTAGCGCTGATAGACCACCGCGGGTACGGCGCCACTCTGGAGTCCGGCCAGCACCGTGCAGCCCGGCTCCATCCGGTGCGTGCACTCGCGGAACTTGCAGGGAGGGGCCTCGGCGATCTCTCGGAACACGGACGCCACTTCCGACGCGTGCGTGTCGCCCAGGACGACGCTTCGCACGCCGGGAGTGTCGATCAGGTAGCCCCCTTCGGGGAGCACGTAGAGCCGCGAGCTGCTGGTGGTGTGTCGCCCCTTGTGGCTCTTTGCGCTCACTTCGCCGGTCACGATGTCGGCCTCGGGGACCAGGTGGCGGAGGAGCGACGATTTCCCGACGCCGGAATGGCCGACCAGCACCGTGGCCACTCCGATCAGGTGCTGGCGCAGTTCGTCGATCCCGAATCCCGTGGCGGCGCTGACGCGGATCGCCTCCAGCGGAATGCACGCCTCGGCGACCGCCTGGTCGGCCTCCTCCACAGTCCCGAGATCGGCCTTGTTCAGGGCGAGGAGCGGAACCAGCCCGCCGCGTCGCGCCAGCAGCGACCAGCGGTCGACCAAGCCGGGACGGAAGGGAGGATCGCGAAGCGATGCGACGATGAGGGCCTGCTGGGCGTTCGCGGCGATGATCTGCGTCCGCTGATAGGCGCCCTGGCCTCCGGCGGCGCGCTCCAGGCGTGTCTCGCGCGGGCCGATCCCGACGATGCGCCAGCGGCCGGTGTCCGAGACGTCGACCTCGACGAGGTCGCCGACCGCCAGCGTGTTGGTGCGCGATTTCGCGGCGCCGGTCTTCATGCGGCCGGCGAGGGTTGCTTCGTGGAGGGCGCGCCCGTCCCACAGAAGGGCCGATTGCCCCATGACCTGTGCGACGATGAAAGAAGGAGAAGTCACGCGTGAGGTGAGAATAGGCCAGCGCGTGGCGGGCCGGCAAGCCTTCGTGGTAGTTCTGTGGTAGTCCTACTGGTACGAGCGGACCAGCGCGGACCCGGTTGCGTCCGCACGCCCCTCCGCATTAGACTCTCGCCCATGAGCCAAACAGCGAACACCTACACGTGCCCCCGTTGCGGCGAGAGATTGCCCGCCGGCATGACCCGTTGCGACGCGTGCGGCGCCTACATCGTTCCTTCCTCCGGCGGATCCTCCAGCGGCGGGCAGCATGCCGGGGGCGCGTCGCGCTCCGGCAAGGCCGCCTCGCACGGTCCCGCGCACAGCTCGCGTTCGGGCGGGGCGCTTCCACCATGGGCCTTTCTCCTGATCGGCCTCGTGGCCGGAGGCGCGGTCGGCTACGCGCTCCGCGCGGCGGTGGCCCCTCGCGACGACAGCGGCATGGCGACCGGACCCGCCGACATCATGGCGGGGCAGACGGGAGCCGGGACGGGTGGCGGAATGGGCGGAGACATGGCTAGCCGGATGGGCGGCGGCATGGAGCAGACGCAGATGCTGCCGGGGGTCATCGAATCGCTCGGGAAGTACCGCGCGACGCTGGCCGACGATCCGACGAATCTCGAGGCGAACATCGGAATCGGGAATCTCATGTTCGATTCCGGCAAGTGGGACAAGGCGATCGAGCACTACACGGCGGCGCTCGACAAGGATCCCACGAACCCCGACGTCCGCATCGACCGCGCCATCGCCTACCACACGCTCGGTCAGAACGACAAGGCGTTCGGGGAGATGAAGCGGGTCACGAAGGAGAAGCCCGACCACAAGAACGCCTGGCTCAATCTGGGCGTGGTGGCGGGCGCGATGGGAGACAGGAAGTCGAACATCGAGGCCTGGGAGCGCTACCTGAAGCTCGAGCCGACCGGGCCCCACTCCGACGCCATCCGCGGAGAGCTGGCAAAGCTCAAGCCCGGGTCCTAGAACCCCACCGTCCGAGCGCGCTCCGCGGATCCGAATCCGCGAGGGCGCGCCGGAGCGTTTCCGCGTCGTCCACGTCGTACCACGCCTCCAGTTCCGCGAGCGAGATCCCCGCGCTCGCCGCGCGTTCGCGCGTGGCCCGCGCCACCTCGCTCGTGCTCCAGGGAATTTCCTCCAGAAGCGCCCACGCCGGGCGCGATACCCCGATCAGGTAATAGCCTCCGTCCTCCGTCGGTCCCAGAACGGCGTCGTGCGCGCGGAGCGCTCCGATTGCCGCGGCGATTCTGGCGGGCGGGAGCGTGGGGCTGTCGGAGCCGATCGCGATGGCACAGGCGTGCCCATCCCCGAGTAGCGCGCCGAGCGCCGCGCGGAGCCGCGCCCCGAGCGATCCCGGGACCTGGGGCCGGATCGCGACGGCGTGCCGCGCGGCGAGGGCGCGGAGTGCGTCGTCCGGCTCTCCCTCCCGGAAGAGCGTCATCGCGACATCGCGGCTTCGGGAGAAGCGCTCCAGCGTGTCGTGGAGGCAGGC
>JANOOP010000325.1:0-4672 GCA_031421415.1 Candidatus Eiseniibacteriota bacterium | reverse complement strand
GTCACGTCGGAGCCGACCTCGACGCAGAGGAGCGCGTCCTCGACCGCCGCGGTGCCGCCGCCGACGATCACGACCGGCTTGCCGGCGTACTGCTCGCGATCGCGGTTCGCCGAGTGGGAGACGCCGCGTCCCACGAACTCCGTCTCCCCGGGGACGCCGAGCGTCCGGCGGCGAAGTCCCGTGGCGAGCACCAGGGCGCGTGCGGGAACGCGCACGGGGCCGCCCGCGTCGTCCGCGGCCCGCTCCACCCAGCGCCCGCTCGTGGAGACGCGTGCGACGCGGGCGCCCACGAGAATGGTGAGCCCCGCCGCGCGCGCGTCGGAGAGCGCGGCCCCCGCCAGCCGCGCGCCATCCCAGCCGAACGTGGCGAGGTAGTTCGGGATCGCGGCGTGAATTTCGTGGAGTTGTCCGCCGGGTCGGGACGACTCCTCGATCAGGAGCGCGTCGAGGCCGAAGTCGCGGAGCCAGAGCGCCGTGGAGAGCCCGGCGACGCCGGCCCCCACCACGACGACGTCGAGGCGAGCCGCGGGTGGAGAGGAGCGCGCCGCGGATCGGGCAGTGCGCGCGGGCCGAGTCATACCGAAGCGGAGACCTCCCAGAACGTCTTCGGTTCGATGGGAGCCAGCCCGTGACGCTCGGATAGGAGCGCGAGGCAGCGGCGCCGCTCCGCCATCCGCTCCGGCGCCAGCGCGGAAAGTCCTCCCGCGTGGATCCGGACGGTGACCGTCTCGCCGCGCACGCGCTTCAGCTTCCCGCCGCCGCGCAGCACGCGGATGAGCCATTCCCAGTCCTCGGAGCACGTGAATTCGGGATCGAAGAGGCCGAAGCGCTCGAACACTCCACGGCGCGCCGCCATGCTGCTCGGCGGGATGAAGCCGTCGCGCATGAAGAGCCCGGCGTCGAAGTCGCGGCCGATGCGGCGCACCTGGCCGGTCTCCTCGCGGACGACGCGCGCGTCGGCATAGACGACGTCGATATCTGGATTGAGGTCGAGCGCGCGGGCGAGCGCGGCCGTATGGCGAGGTTCCCAGACATCGTCGTCGTCCAGGAAGGCGACGATGTCGCCGCGGGCCCGCTCCACGCCGTGGTTGCGGCTTCGCGCGGCCCCTTCCGGATCGCCGTCGTGTTCCTCGATCGCCACGGGGAATTCGAACCCGTCGAGCACCGCTCGCGCGGCGTCGGACAGGGGCGCCCCGCCGTCCCGCACGAGAATCAATTCCAGCTCGGAGTGCGTCTGTTGCCGAACCGACTGGAGCGCCTCGAGGAGGAATTCCGGGCGGTCCCGTGTCGGAAGGAGGATCGAGACCGAGGCCACGCGGCTACCGGCGCCGCCGGGCCGATCCGCCCTCGCCGGCCGCGATGATCGGGTCGCCTCTCCGCGCTTCGGTGACGAGGCGGGCGCGTCCCTCCGCGCCGCGAAGCTCCATGCAGAGATGCCGCGCGGCGGCATGGACGTAGACCCCGCGCGGCTGCAGCGCGCGCTCCACGAGGTCGGCGATCTCCTGCGTGAGGTCCTCCTGGAGCCGGGGGACCGTGGCGAGCGCCCGCACGGCGCGGACGAGCGCCCCCGCGCCGCAGAGGCGCTGGCGCGGCACGTAGCGGACGGTCACTTCGCCGAAGTAGGGAACGAGGTGATGAGGGCAGAGCCCGTAGAAGTACATCGCCTCGATGGCCACCGTCTCCCCGGCCCTCCCGCGGTAGGGAATCGGCCGGAGCGTCGGCGGCTCCTCGCGCAGCCCCGCGGTCCGCTCCGCCAGGAGATCGGCCAGGAGCGGCGCCGTCAGGGAGTACTCCTCGTCGTGCTCGGTATCGACGCCGATCGAGTGAAGGAATCGCGTCAGCGCGGCGACATCGGGCGTTCCCGGACGGAGCTGGCGGCGGCTCGCCCTCTTGGTCGGTTTCTTGCGCGCGGGGCTCATAGTCCCAGGCGCTCGGCGGCGCCCTGCATGGCAGTGAGAACGAAGGTCACGTGTTCCTCCAGGGGGACGCCCAGATCGGCGGCGCCATGTTCGATTTCGTCGCGATTCACGGACCTCGCGAATCCCTTGGTCCGCATCTTCCGTAACACCGATTCGGTCGTCACGTCGGCGAGGCGCTTGCTGGGCATCACCAGCGTGGTGGCCGTGACGAGTCCGCACAGCTCGTCCACCGCGAAGAGCGTCTTGGCCAATGGGCTGACCCGCGGCACGCCGGTGTAGTGAGCGTGTCCCAGGATCGCCTCGATCAACGCCGGCGGGTAGCCACGCTCCTCGAGGATCCGGCATCCCACGAGAGGGTGTTCCTCGGGAGTGGGGTGCTTCTCGTAGTCCATGTCGTGAAGGAGCCCCGCCGCGCCCCAGAGGGCTTCGTCGTGGCTGCCACGAAGGGCGTAGGCCCGCATGGCGGCCTCCACCGCGACTGCGTGCTTGCGGAGGCCAGGCCCCTCGGTGTACTCGTGGAGGAGCGCTAGGACCCGGTCCCGGTCGAGCAGCCCGCTCGCCGCGTCCGCGGACGGCGTTTTCATGACGTCACTCATCGACTCCTGATCCTAGGGGAGTCTCGAAAGAACCGCAACGCGGGAGGTTTCGTGCGTCGTTCGTGGAGCGCCGTGGTACATGGAGGGTTGGTGGCCTTGGTCTTGGTGGTAGGCGCGTGCTCGCAAGGCCCCGCGTCGCTCAAGGAACTCGCGGCGGAACGCGTGCTCGCCGACTCCCTGGTCCGCGGCTTCGAGCCGAGCGATCAGGAATCGCTGGCGCGCCTCGTCACCGCCGCGCGAGAGAAGACGAAGAAGTTCCTGACGAACCACCGCGACGACGTACCGGCGGCTGTCATCTACGTGAAGCTCAGACTGGCCGAGGAGGCGCTCTCCCCGGGTGAGTCGCCGGTCGATTCGGCCGGCGCGCCGCTCGACCACTTCTCTCGCGCCGCCGTCTCCAAGGCGCGGGTGGCCGACTGCCTGCAGCGGCTCGACCACGCGATCACGCGGGAGCCGAAGAACGCCGAACTCTATTACTGGAAGTCGCTCGTCCACGGCCTCTTCGAGCCGATCTTCGACAAGCAGGCGCTCGATCCGAAGCGCTCCCAGCTTCCGCAGGCGGTGAAGGCGGCGGAGATGGCGGTCGCGCTCGCCCCCGATTCTTCCTCGCACCGCACGGCGCTCGCCACCTACCAGATGCTGAGCGGGGACGACGCCGCGGCGCTCAAGACGCTCCGGGCGGGGAAGGATCGGAACAACCCAACCCTTCGCCTCTTGTCGGAGTGGGAGCGCTTCCCCGTCCCGCCGAGCGCCGTTCTCTCGGCGCGCGAATCGGCGGGAATCGCGGAGTGGATGACCGCGAGCGGACTGGATGACGCGAACGCGCGCGTGCGCGCCTACTGGGTTCCTGGATCGCAGGACTCGCTCCGGGCATTCTACGGGCGCACCTGGAAGAACCTCTTCTGGATGACCCAGAAGCAGCGCCAGCCGAACGGCGAGGAGTGGGCGTTCGGTTCCGCCGCGATCCTTTTCGACGGCGAGGGCTATCGCCCGGTGGGAGCGGCGGAGATCAAGAACGCGGCGCTGGCGCGGGCGGAGGGGATCTCGATCCAGATCCGGGAGGTGAGGAAGCCTCAGGCCCAGTTGCGCGAGGTGATTCCGTTCGAGCCGGGTCCCGTGGTCTGCGAGATGCTGCTGACGAATCACCGCCGCGTCCGATAGGGCCGGGGCGGACGGCGCACCCGTCGTGGCGAAGGGTCGCGTTCCTAGATTTTCTTCTTCGTCACGACGGTGGCGAGGAGTTGCGTCAGCGTCTCGGTGCCCTGGACGGACTGGAGCACCGGCGTGGCCGAGGTGTCGAGCGAGATCCGGATGCCGATCCGCGCGCGGTCGCTCACGAGCGCCTCCGCCAGCACGAGCGAGGAGACCCGCGTGCTCACGTTCGTGATGGTGCCCGGCGTGAGCAAGATCGGGATCGAAGCGATGGGGACCGACGCGAAGGGCGAGAGCGTGTCGCTCGGCACCGCGTAGAAGAGGACCGATCCGGTCGCCGTCCCGGTCTGGTTGTCGAGGGTGGCGGCGATATCCAGCGTCGCCGACGAGATATCGGTGACGTCGTCCACTCCCTGAAGCAGATTCACGGTCTGATCCACCATGTCCACGGTCACCGCCGGGAGGCCTCCCGGCACCGAGTAGCCCGCCGACACCTGGGCGGGATCCAGAAACGACAGGACGTTGACCGTGAGGATGAGACTCCGGTCGCCGCAGCCGGTCGCCAGGAGCGCTAGCGCGAAGAGGGTCGGAACGAAGCGTCGCATCGGGATCTCCTAGTAGAGCGTCAGGGAAGCGGCCATCTCGACCGCGCGCTTGTCTTCGAGGTAGCGCTGATGGGAGGCGACCGCCAGGTCGAGCCCGATTCCCCCGAACCGGATCCCACCCCCGCCCGTGAGCTGCCACCGATCGTTCGTGTCGCGGTAGGTCCCCGCGCGCATCGCCAGCCGTCCCATCCACATCTCCGCTCCCAGGTGGATCGCCGTCGAGAGAGGTCCGTCGACCAGGTCCGCGGCGACCGTCGTATCGCCCCACCGCTTCGCCACGTTGATCGTCGTCGTGACCGGAATGCGGCTCGTGAACTCTCGATCGGTCGCCGTCTCCGTCGTGGTGAACTCGTTCAGCGAGTCGCTGTAGACGTGCCTGCGCTCCGTGATCTTCCACGAG
>JANOOP010000324.1:0-1678 GCA_031421415.1 Candidatus Eiseniibacteriota bacterium | reverse complement strand
CGCCGCCAGCCAGGCAGCGGTCGAGCGAGTCGAGCGCCTCGGAGGAGAGACGCTGGTCCACCTCCGCGGCGCCTGGGGCGCGATGATCGCGCGGATCGCCCCCGCTTCGATTCCCCCGGGGGCGGGCGCGTCGATCGGCGTGACGCTCGATCCCACACACTCGCTCCTCTTCGACCGGGAGTCGGGCGCGCGGATCGCCTAGCCCCCGTAACCCCCCGTTGTGTGGTAAACTTAGAGTCGAATTCCCCAACGGAACGGACCGGATCGGAGCATCCATGACTTGCACCCTCGTGCCGTCGCGGCGCCGTCGCCGCCATTTCCCCGCTCCACTCGCGCTGCTGCTCGTTGCCTTCCTCGCCTCCAGCGCCGCGCTCGCCGCCGCGACGGCCCCCGCGGCCCACGCGGCCCCCACGCCGCAGGCCCTCGAGCCGCTCTTCGTCCCCGGACAGCTCCTGGTGCAGTTCCGCGCGACGGCCGCGAAGCCCGATCGCGCGCACCTCGCGCGGGAAGAGGGGGCGGAGGTGATGAGCGACGTCACGGCGACCGGCCTGGTGAAGCTCCGGCTCGGCCCCGGCGACACGGTGGAACGCGCGGCCGCCCGTTTCCGGCGGCGTTCTGACGTCGAGTACGCCATTCCGAATCTTCGAGCCCGCGCCTTCTTCGTGCCGAACGATTCGTTGATCACCTCCACGACCATGGACCTCGCCTGGAATCTCCGCAGCGTCCACGCCTACGACGCGTGGGACATCCAGACGGGAGACCCGAGCATCGTGGTGGCCATCGTCGACACGGGCGTCGCCTACGAGGAGCGCGCGATTCCCGAATACGAGCGCGCCGGGATCTGGCCCGGGACGACGATGTACCAGCGCTCGCCCGACCTTCCGGGACCCTTCGTTCCGGGCTGGGACTTCATCCACAACGACCCCTTCGCGAACGACGACAGCGGGCACGGAACGACGGTCGCGACGATCGTCGCGGGTGCCCCGAACAACATCGCCGGCAGCGCGGGAATCGCCTTCGGGGTGACGATCATGCCGGTCATGGTGATCGACTTTCAGAACGACTCCGACATGTCGTTCATCACCGGCGGCATCCGGTTCGCGGCCGACCACGGCGCCGACATCATGAACCTGTCGCTCGGCTTCCCGCCGATGAGCACGTTCCAGTTCCTCGGCTACACGCAGGCCGAGATCCGCGAGCTGTTCCGGCCGCTGCGCGACGCGGTGAACCACGCGCAGCGCCGCGGCGTCATCGTGGTCGCTTCCTCGGGCAACTTCGACGCGGGGGAAGTCAGTCTCCCCGCCGGCTACCCCGGCGTGATCGCGGTGGGCGCCACCGACCCCGACGGTCGGCGCGCTTCCTACTCCTCGTACGGGCGAAACCTCGAGCTCATGGCGCCCGGCGGCGATTTTCAGGACCTGAACGGCGACCACGTTCAAGACGCCGTGTTCGCCCTCTCCATCAAGCCGCACCGCTCCGCGGGCTCGCTGGCAAAGCCCGACTCCTTCGGCTGCTTCCCCTTCTTCGGCACCTCGGGCGCGGCGCCGCACGTGACGGGCGCGGTGGCGCTCCTCCTGGCGAAGGGCGTCACGTCGCAGGGCGCCATCGAGCAGACGCTTCGCGCGACGGCGGTCCGGCCGCCCGACCGTCTCCCCGGAACCGACCTCGAGTATGCCGC
>JANOOP010000323.1:0-9141 GCA_031421415.1 Candidatus Eiseniibacteriota bacterium | reverse complement strand
ACGCACCAGGTCGTCGATCTCCTCGCTCAGCACCTCGAGCACCACGCCCGGGTCGGAGCGCTCGAGCGACGCCCGGAGAACGTCCTCCAGGTACTTCGCGTAGAGGCCGCGCGGCACGAAGGCTTCCGGAACGGCGGCGGTGCGCCACGCCGAAGCCTGATCGCTCCCCTCGCCGCGGAGCCAGAGGAGGAAGTGATCGGGCTCCTCCGCGATCGCGCTCATCCTCGCGGCGGGAACGTTCAGGACGTGATCGCGGTCGGACGTGCCGTACGCGAGCCCCGCGCCGCGGGAGCCGCGGCCGTCGAAGAGGATCACGCGCGCCGGTCGGCGGAGCGAGCGAAGGAGAGCCGCCGCGGCGATGACGCCGCTGGCGCCGGCGCCGACGATGGCGATGGTGGGGTTCGACACGAATGTCACGGTCTTACGGCGCCTCGACGAAAGCGCCGCCCTGGGTACCGGCTAGCAGCCGAGCATCCAGAGCGGCGCGAGCAAAAGCATGATCCAGATCAAGAACTGAACGATCGGGTCCCGCGGGTCGGGAAACACACCGTCATCCTATCGCAACTCGAGGGCTACCGGAGCCGGAGAATCCGCTCCGTCCGGACGACGCTCCCGCTCGTGAAGTGAACGAAGTAGATGCCGACGCCGACGGTTCGGCCGCGGTCGTCGCGGCCGTCCCAGCGCATGCGATGGACGCCGGCGGTAGCGGAGCCGTCATGAAGCGTCCGCACCAGCCGACCGCCCACGTCGAAGAGCCTCACCGAGGCGCGCGCATCGCTCGGCAGGGCGAAAGATATCTCGGTGTCGCTAAGGAACGGATTCGGCCGCGCCGGCAGAATCGACGCGACTCCCGCCACGGAACTCGCCGGGACGTGGAGGTCGATCGCGCCGCCCTCGACGCTCAGCGCCGCACCTTCGTAGGTGGCACCTCGCAGGGAGCGAATCGCCAACCCGCCGTCGGCGGCCCCTTCGGCCACGGGTTCGAGCGTCAGGAACAGTCGAATGGGAACAACCTCACCGGCCAGACCGGCCCCGCGCGACGCCGAGCCCGAGCCCGAGCCCGAGCCCGAGCCCGAGCCCGCTTCGATGAAACCGCGATTGTATACCATCACGCGCGCGCCCCCACCGATCCCCACGTCCCATTGGAGGGCGAACAATCCTCGTGGGTCTTCGATGGCGATGTCGCGCACCCGCGCGAGGCCGCGGGAATGGAGCAGGAATTGAACACCGCCGAACAACCGGCCGCCATCGATCGCGATGACGGCCCGCCCTTCGAGCGGGTTCGCCCACGTCGCCGCGCCTTCAAAACCGACGTGCGCCACGTCGAGTGACGGTGCGCCGCTCGGGCCGGGATCGGGCCCCCATCCTCCGTCGCGCGTAAGGATGTCGCGCACGCAGCAGACAACGTCGCGGACGTCGAGCGCCCCGTCGCCGTTGCAGTCGTATTCGGCTCGGAGCGAGTCGGGGCAGAGCTCGGATGGGATGGCGAGGATGCAGCGGACCATTCGGGTGATGTCGCGCACGTCGCCCACGCCGTCGCCGTTCAGATCGCAGCGAGAGACGCCGACGCAGATGCGCCCCACGATTTCGGCGAAGGTCGGGCAGAAGGGAATGGCGTCGCCCTCCGGCGAGGAGACGAGGGAGGGCCCGAAGAGGAGCGGACAGATCCCCTCGGGAGTCCCGTCCTTGACGGCGTAACAGACGTGGAGGACGGCGCCGCGGCCCGGTGGAATCGTGGCGCCGGTGACGGAGTAGAGAACGACCTTCGCGGTCGAGCCATCCGCGGTCCACGCGGCCTCGAATCCGGCGGCACGAGGCGTCGCGATCACGGAAACAGGCGCGAGGAGCGTCGAGAAGTCGATCGGGAAATCGATCCGACGGCTCGGAATCGTGATCGAGGTCTGGAGCGCCCCCACCGGAACGGTATTCATCAGCGTGACGTCGAAGCAGGCGCGCTCGCCCGGATTCGCCCGCGCCGTGCAGCCGTCGAGGCGCGGATAGTCGAACCCGGTCGCGCCGAATCCGAGAAGGACGCATCCCTCGCCCGTGCGACAACCGTCCGAGCCGACGAAGAACATGAAGCGAATTCGGCTCGAGTCGATCGGCGCCGTCGAATCGGCGGGGAAGGGATGGACGTATTCGGTAGCGTCGACCCAGTAGTTGCCGAAGCGGAGCTTGCCGAGCCCCTCCGCGAGCCGATACGGCTCGATCACCGCCGGGCAGGGGGCTCCAATCGCGGGATTCGGCTCCTCCGCACGGATTAGAACGGGGATTCGGTAGGTCGGAATCGGTCCCAGCGTGAGGATGGGGAGCAGTTCCGGCGCTCCAACTCTGAACCCGCGGATCGTGTAGCAGGGGCTGGAGAGCGTCCCCGCGACGACCAGCCGAACAGAATCGCAAACGGTCGGCGTCGTCGGAACGACAGAAGCGCTCTCCACGGTCGCGAACGCGAATGAAGCGGGCCCCGAGAGTCCGAGGGCGGATACCGCGATCGCCGCGGTGAGAACGAGGGTCCGTCCGGTCGTGCGCGGGTTCATGGTGTCACGTTCTCCGTTTCCGGCGAATCGGCCGGACGGCGGGGGGATGTTCCGCCGCCCGGCCCTGTGATGACGGGAGTCCGACTAGTCGCCGTCCTCCTCGTGCATGTCGTCGTCCATCGATCCGTCGCGATCGTCGTCCATGCCGACCTTGATCGAATGGCGGATCGCGCTCTTGATCGCCTGTTCGTTTCCGGAGTCGCGCGGATCGAGGAAGTGACCGTTTGCGTCCGAGAGCCACTTCGAGAGATCGAAGGCGACGAACGCGGTGGCCGGGGTCTCCGCCGCCACGCGGAAGAGGCCGCGAATCTGGAACTCGTTGTCGATCCTGGCCAGGAACGAGAACGGACCGCCGCCCTCGCCGTCGATCGTCCCCTCGAGCCACACGGTCGAGCCCACGAGGCCAGGGAATTCGGCAGCGTCGGCATCGCCCGATCGCAGCATCTGGAGATGCCCCTGCACTCGCGCGTAGTCGCCCGGCTGCACCATCATCGTATCGAGGCGGGCGGCATGGCCGCTCAGCAGATCGATGACGAACGGCCCGCGGAAGCGGACCTGCCCCTTCGCATCGTCGTCGCCGTCCGATACGCCGAGCGAGTCGGTCGCTCCGGTCGAATCGGTCTCGCCGTCGGAGTCGTCGAACGCTCCGGGGAAGACGAGCCTGACGTCGCGCACGACCAGCAAGGCCTTCGTGAACGTGACCGGAATCGTGTCGGTGGCTGCGCTCGAGGCCGTGAGCGGAGAGCCGGCCGGCGCGAGGTAGCGCGCCGTGTTTCCGCCCACTCCTTGCGCCGCCAGCGTGAGGGGGACGGAACTGACCGGACCGGTTGCCTTGTCGCCGCACCCCGCCAGGCTCAACGCCAGCACGCAGACCGCGGCTGCGCCGCTGAAAAATCGACGCGAATACACCTTTAAATTGTTTAGGGACATAGCCTTATCGCTCCTTACGCAAGATGTCACCAGGGCCGCCCTGACCGCTTTCTGCAACCCGGCAATCATACCACTCCATCCTTCTCAATGCCCGGCCCCTCTGAATGTGCGAGGATGCCCGCCTCGACCGTTCCGACACCCCTGGGGGAGCCCCGATGACGTGGCGCCATGACGCCGTGAGACATGTGATTCTCGGTTCCGCCCGCGCGGTCGCGTTGGCAGCCATCTTGGCCGGCCTGCTTTCCGCCGCGACGTCGCGTGCCGCACTCGAACGGCTGCCGCTCGACGTGCGCGCCAGCTCGCAGACGATCGCGCTCGATCTCGACCCGTCGCGGGCAGACTACTCCGGCACCGTGCGGATCGAGCTCACGGTCTCGAAGGCTCGCCCCGACCTCTGCTTTCATGCGCAGAAGCTCACGCTCGGTTCGATCACGCTCCGAGGCACGCGCGGCGCCACGGCACTTCGCGCGGGAGCCGAAGACGAGGAAGGATTCGTTCGCGCCACGCGGACCGACGGAGCGCCAATCGCTCCCGGCCGATACACACTCGAGATCGCCTTCACGAACGACTTCGACCAGCGCGCCTCGTCGCTCTATCGCCTCCGGGTCGGCGACGACTGGTACGCCTTCACGCAGTTCGAGGCGTGCGACGCGCGCGCCGCGTTCCCCTGCCTCGACGAGCCGTCGGTGAAGATCCCGTATCAGTTCACGCTCTCGATTCCGGCGGGGCAGGAAGCGGTGACCAATTCGCCCATCACGAGCGACCGGGCCGAGCGGGGTAAGCGCACGATCGCGTTCCGGAAGACGAAGCCGCTTCCGTCCTATCTCCTCGCCATCGCCGTCGGGCGACTCGAATTCCCGCCCGTGGCGGGGACCTCGATTCCGACCCGCATCGCGACCGTGAAGGGGAAGAGCCACCTCACGGGGCCCGTCGTGGCCATGGTGCCTCCGATCCTGGCGGCGCTGGAGAAGTATTTCGGGCGCCCCTATCCCTACGAGAAGCTCGATCTCCTCGCGGTGCCCGAGTACACCTACGGCGCCATGGAGAATCCCGGCGCCATCACCTACTCCGACCAGTTCCTCCTCTTCGACGCGAAGAGCATGAGCGTGTCGCAGAAGCGACAACTGGCCCGATTCACCTCGCACGAACTGGCTCACATGTGGTTCGGAGATCTGGTGACGATGGCATGGTGGGACGATCTCTGGCTCAACGAGTCGTTCGCCGAGTGGATGGGCGACAAGATCGTCATGGACGTATTTCCGGAGCTCGATACGGACGTCTCGGGTCTGGCGGAGACGGAGCAGGCGTACTCGGACGACTCCCGGCTCACGGCGAGGACCATCCGCCAGCCGGTGACGACCGTCGCCAACCTCCTCTCCACCGTCGACGCGCTCACCTACCAGAAAGGGCAGAGCGTCCTCGAGATGATGGAGTCGTGGCTCGGGCGCGACAACTTCCGGCGTGGCGTTTTGGCGTATCTCAAGGAACACGAGTGGGGGAACGCGACCGAGGCGGATCTCTGGCGAGCGCTCTCGAAGGCCTCCGGCCGCGACGTCGGCGCGATGGGATCGACCTACTTCAATCAGCCCGGTATCCCGATCGTCCGGGGGGAACTCCTGAGCGACGGCCGGGTCCATCTCCGCCAGCAGCGATTCCTCAACCATGGACTTCGAGATTCGGTGGCGCGCCTCTGGCAGATTCCGGTCTCGATGAAGTACCCGACGCCGAAGGGCGTGGCGCGGCACCAGGTTCTCCTCACGGGCGCGGAGACCACGGTGAGCTTGCCGGGTCTCGACGCGCCGCCGGCGTGGATCCAGATGAACGCCGATCACGCGGGCTACTACCGATGGCGGGTCGAGGGAGAGGCCATGACGCGGCTCGCCGTCGACGCGGTCCACGTGCTATCCCCGCGCGAGCGGTTCGGCTTCCTTCTGAACGCCTATGCACTCCTCCTGGGCGGGGCCGTTCCCAGCGACGAGTACGCGAAGCTCCTTCTCGGCTTCGGCGGCGATCCCGATCCCTCCGTTGTAAGCGCCGTGGTCGATGGGGTCCGCGCGATCCGGACGTATTTCATCACCGAGGATCTCCAGGACCCCTTCGCCGACTATGTTCGCCGCGTTCTCGGCGGCGCCATGAAGCGGATCGGCCTTGAGGCGAAGCCCGGCGAATCGCCGTCGGTCTCGTCGCTCCGCCCCGAACTCTTCGGCATGCTGGCCGACGAAGGCCAGGACGCCGAGCTGCACGTGGCGGCACGGGAGCAGGCCGCCCGCTACCTGGCCGGCGAGGCCGTCGATCCCTCCATGCAGGGCGCCGTGCTTCGCATCGCCGCTCTTGGCGGCGATGCCGAACTCTTCGACGCCCTCCGCGAACGTTTCGAGGGAGACCCTGTCCCGAGCGACCGGGGACGCCTCCTGAGCGCCATCGGCTCCTTCCAGTCCCCCGAGCTGCGCGCGCGCGCCTTCGCCTACAACCTGAGTGGGCCGCTGAAGCCGCAGGAGCACCGCGGCCTCCTCGGATCGTTGGCCGGCCGGCCCGAGCATGAGGACGAGGTCTGGAACTGGGTGTCGGCGCACTACGACGAGATCGTGAAGCGGATCCCCGCACTCTACGTCATCTACCTCCCCTGGTTCGCGTCGGGCTGCGACCTCACTCGGCTCGAGGCCGCGCGCGTCTTCTTCGCCGATCCCGCGCACCTACCCGCAGGCGCCGAGGCCGAACTATTGAAGATGGCCGCCTCGGTGACCGAATGCGCCGGACTTCGCGAGCGCGAAGGGGCGGCGCTCCGTTCCTACTTGCGTGAGGGACGGACACCCCCGTAGTTTCGGGCCGCTCGGTTTGGGTGTGGTGGCTGCTCTAGGGGGGCGGCGAGGGCATGAAAAAAGGGCCGGGAAGGCTCCCGGCCCTGTTGATCCTACTGGTTGCGGGGAGAGGATTTGAACCTCTGACCTTCGGGTTATGAGCCCGACGAGCTACCAGGCTGCTCCACCCCGCAGGCGTATACTCTCGCATCCGGGCTCCTCTGTAAAGGCCCTTTCCCGGAGGGGGTTCGGAGCATCCAAGGGGTCGGCTAGCGAAGCGTGTCGGAAGCGGATTCCCGGTAGCGGTAGACGATCTCGTCCTTCTTCACGAGGTGGAAGCGCTCGCGGGCCACGCGTTCCTCGAGGAGCGGGTCCTTCGCCTGCTCCTTGCGTCGCCGTTCGAGATCGGTCACCCGCTCGGAGAGAACCACCTGCCTCTCCTGTAAGGACTCGTTCTCCCGGCGGAGCGAGGCGATGCGGAGAAGCCCCGTGTCGCTCAGGAGGAACCAGTAGACGAGGTAGGTGCCGACGAGGCCGAGTCCCAGGTAGACGTAGCGGAGCTTTCTCCGTTCGTCGGGTCGCCGCCGGAGAAAACGCGACGGCGGCTCGTCCTTCGGACTCTGGTAGGGGGAACGCATCATGCCCCGGGCCCTCTCGCGTCGAGCATGCTCAGCGAGTTGCGCCGGCGACGCGCCGGAAGGCGCCCGCGCCGGCGTAGCACGCCTCGTCCGCCAGCTGCTCCTCGATGCGGAGCAACTGGTTGTACTTCGCGATCCGATCGCTCCGCGACAGCGAGCCGGTCTTGATCTGACCCGCGTTCACCGCGACAGCCAAATCGGCGATCGTCGTGTCCTCGGTTTCTCCCGAGCGGTGCGAGATGACGGTCGTGTAGCCGGCCCGCTTCGCCATCTCGATCGCGTCGAGCGTCTCCGTGACCGTGCCGATCTGGTTCAGCTTGATCAGGATCGAGTTTCCCACGCCCTCCTCGATCCCTTTCTTCAAGATTTCGGGATTGGTCACGAAGACGTCGTCTCCGACGATCTGCGTGATTCCACCGAGGCGCTTCGTGAGCTCCTTCCAGCCGGCCCAGTCGCTCTCGTCCATGCCGTCCTCGATCGAGACGATGGGGTAACGCTTCACCAGGCCGTCGAAATAGTCGGTCATGGCGCTCGAAGATAGCCCCTTCTTCCCGTCGAGGTGATACGTTCCGTCGTCCCACAGTTCCGACGCCGCGACGTCGAGCGCCAGGGCCACGTCCTGGCCGGGCTTGTAGCCGGCCTTCTCGATGGCGCGCACCAGGAAGTCGAGCGCCTCGGCGGTGCTGCCGAGGTTCGGAGCGAAGCCGCCCTCGTCGCCGACGGCGGTCACGAGTCCCTTCTCGCGGAGGAGTTTCTTCAGCGTATGGAAGATCTCGGCGCCGTAGCGGAGCGCTTCGGAGAAACTCGGCGCGCCGAGCGGCACGATCATGAATTCCTGGATATCGAGGTTGTTGTCCGCGTGCGCGCCGCCGTTCACCACGTTCATGAGCGGCACCGGAAGCACCTTCGCGTTCGCCCCGCCGAGGTAGCGGTAGAGCGGCAGCCCGTGAGCGTCGGCCGCCGCGCGCGCGCAGGCCATCGAGACGCCGAGGAGCGTGTTCGCGCCGAGGTTCGACTTGTTCGGCGTGCCGTCCAGGTCGAGGAGAAGGCGATCGACGGCCACCTGATCGGAGGCGTCCTCGCCGACGAGCCGGGCAGCCGCGATCTCGTTCACGTTCTGGACCGCGCGCGACACGCCCTTGCCGGCGTAGCGCTTGGGGTCCTTGTCGCGCAGTTCCAGGGCTTCCCGCGACCCGGTCGAGGCCCCGGACGGGACCGCGGCCCGGCCGTAGGCGCCCCCCTGGAGGGCCACGTCCACCTCGAGGGTCGGCTGGCCCCGGGAGTCGAGAATTTCGCGCGCGAAAACGGAAATAATCTGAGTCATGACGGCCCGGACGCTAGGCGCTCAAGTCGTGTGGCGTCAAGGGAAAAGCCTTGACGGACCCCAGGGTGCACCCTACGGTGCGGCCCCGTAGCGCCGAATGGAGTCGGAACGGCTCGCCGGCCGCCCCGGAGGCCCCCAGGATGGCGAAACCTCGGCTCCCCCATCGACGTACAGAACGTGACCGTCCCGACGTGGATCGCGACTAAGTGGCGACCGACGAACGGGACGTGATCCGGCGGTGTCTCGCCAAGGACGAGCGGGCCTATCGTGAGCTGGTCCGGGCGTATCAGGCTCCGGTGGTGAATCTGGCCTGGCGGATCACGGGAAACGCGGACGATGCGGCGGAGGTCGCGCAAGAAACCTTCATCCGCGTTCTGCGCTCCCTCGCTTCCTACGACCCGGAACGGCCGTTTCGATCCTGGATCTTCAAGATCGCCTCGAACCTATCGCTCGACGCGATCCGGCGCCGGAAGCGACGGCCCGTCTCGTTCGAGGACCTCTCCGACGAGGACGGTCCGACGATCGAGCCGGCCGATATGGGCCCCGGTCCCGACGAGGGAATGCGGCTCGAATGGGCCGCGGAGCGGTTCGAGGCCCTGGTGATCGAATTGCCGGAGCACTACCGGGCGATTCTCCACCTGCGATACCGGGAGGAGATGCCCTACGACGAGATCGCGGAAACGATGGGGATCCCGCTCGGCACGGTGAAGGTGCGACTTCACCGGGCCCACGAGATCCTGCGACGAAGACTCAACGCTCGAGGACCGACGACGTGAAAGCCAACCTGACCTGCGAAGCCTGCGAACTCGAGCTGTCGGCCTACGCCGACGGCATGCTCCACGCCGCGGTGGCGCGCGTGATGGAGCAGCACCTGGAAGGGTGCGCGCGCTGCCGGGCGACGCTGGAGTTTCACC
>JANOOP010000322.1:0-4859 GCA_031421415.1 Candidatus Eiseniibacteriota bacterium | reverse complement strand
GAAGGGGAGACGTGGGATCTCCGGTAGGCCGCGACGCCCGCCGCGCCGCGGGGGGGACGTTTCGAGGGTTTCGCGTCGGCGACCGCGTCATCCACAAGACCTTCGGCGAGGGGCTCATCGTCGAGGTGCGCGACCGCGACGGCTTCGACGTCCTGGAGATCGCCTTTCCGGACGGCATCCGCCGCCTGACGTCGCTCTATCCGCTCGAGCCGCTCGGCAGTGCGCCCCGCGGCGGCCCCGCGCCGGCGCCGACTCCGGTCGGCCCCCGTGTGGGCGGCGTGGAGCTGACGCCCCGAGGCCAGTTCCGCATCGCGGCCGGCGCGGAGGACCTGCTCCAGCGGCTCCTCGTCGGTCCCTTCGATCCGCTGCGCGAACACGACGTCCGCCTCCGCGCCGAGCGCTACTCGCTCCACCGCGGCTTCGACCGGCTCCTCTGTCTCGAGCATCTCCACGACGTGCAGAAATACGAGCACCAGGTGCAGGCCTGCATGACCGCGGTGCGACGGATGCGCGGTCGCGCGCTCCTGGCCGACGAGGTTGGACTGGGGAAGACGATCGAGGCCGGGCTCGTGCTCAAGGAATATCTCCTCCGCGGCCTGGTGCAGCGGGCGCTCGTGCTCGTGCCGGCCTCCCTCGTCGAGCAGTGGGATCAAGAGCTCCGCCGGAAGTTCGACCTCGAGTTCGCGGTCCTCAAGCACGGCACGGCCTGGTGGGAGGAGCCGCTTCTCCTCGCGTCGATGGATACGGCGAAGCTGCTCCGCCACCGCGACAAGGTGGCGGCCGCCGCGTTCGATCTCGTGATCGTGGACGAGGCCCACCGGCTCAAGAATCAGAAGACGCTCGCCTGGAAGTTCCTCGACCGCCTGGCGCCGCGCTACCTCCTCCTCCTGACGGCGACGCCGGTGCAGAACGATCTGCACGAGCTCTACAACCTGGTGCAACTCCTCCGTCCGGGCCTCCTCGGGACCTACCGCACCTTCGGCAGGGAATTCATGCGGCGCGGGGACCGCCGCATGCCGCAGAACACGGGACGCCTGGCGACGCTCCTGGGCGAGACGATGATCCGCACGACGCGCGCGAGCACCTCGATCCGCTTTCCGAAGCGTCAGGTCACGAACGTCCACTTCGACCTGACCGAGCCCGAGCGCTCGCTTTACGACGAGGTGACGAAACTCGTCCGCCGCCTGGTGCAGGGGCAGCGGGAATCGCGGCGCGGCGCCATCAAGCTCACCCTCCTGACGCTCCAAAAGGAGATCGGCTCCTCGTCGTTCGCTGCGGCGCCGACCCTGGCGAAGCTCCTCCAGCGCGACGGCATGGCGGCGTTCCGCCCGGAGGTGGAGGCGCTCTGGCGCGCGGCCCGCAGCATCGAGACGAACGCGAAGTTCGAGGGGATCGTGAAGATCCTCCATGCGTCGCGGGACAAGATCGTGATCTTCACGCAGTTCCGGGCAACGCTCGAATTCATCACCCGCTCGCTCCGCGCCCGCGGCGTGCGGGTGGCGACGTTCCACGGCGCGCTCTCGCTTCGGGAGAAGGAAGCGGCCATCGCGCAGTTCCGGGACCGCGCCCGCGTTCTCGTGAGCACGGAGGCGGGCGGCGAGGGCCGGAATCTCCAGTTCTGCCATCTCCTCGTCAACTACGACCTGCCGTGGAATCCGATGCGCATCGAGCAGCGGATCGGCCGGCTCCATCGCCTCGGCCAGGAGCACGACGTCCACGTCTTCAACTTCACGGCCCGAAACACCGTGGAGGCCTACGTGCTCGAGATCGTCCATGAGAAAATCAATCTCTTCCGGAGCGTGATCGGAGACCTCGACATGGTGCTCGGTCCGTTCGCGGAGGCAGGCTCGTTCGATGACGCGGTCTTCAGCATCTGGGCGCAGGCGCGCGGCGATCGCGAAGTGGAGCGGGAATTCTCGAAACTGGGCGCGGCGCTACTCGTGGGCCGGAAACGCTATGACGCGGTCGAGGAACTCGACCGGCAACTGCTCGACGGGCTCGCCTCCGATGAAGACGCGACGTAACCGCCGCGGGCCGGAGCGCTCGGAACTCCCCGACCTCCTGGCGGCGATCCTCGAATCGCAGCAGGCGACCGTCCATCGGCGCGGAACGGCCTGGGAAGCCGAACTTCCGCCGGCTCTGGCGAAGGAGCTTGGCGTCGAGCGGGTGCGGATTCTCGCGTCGCCCGCCGGACGAGCGGCGCGCGGCGCCGAGAACGACGCCACGCTGACGGAGCGAATTCTTCTCCTGGGACGATCGCGCGGCGCCGTGGCGCGGCTGGTGGCGCATGTCCCGGCGGGCCGCGGGGCGGCCCGAGACGCCAGGTACTGGGTGCGGCTCCACTGGCGGATCCGCTACGGTAGCGACGATGTCTCCGAGGAACTCTTGACCCAGACGCTCCCGCTCGGCAGCCGTGCCGCTGGAGCACGGCCGGCCGATTCCGCCTTCCGCGAGGCGACCGCGGAGGAGCGGTCGCGGCTGGCGCCGACCGATCCCGAGGCGCTCGCCACCGCGTGGATTCGCGGACTACGCCTGCTCGAGTCGCGCATCCGCCAGCGGATGAAGCCGTACGAGGACAAGATGCGCCGCGAGCTCCATCGGGAGATGAGGCAGCTCTCGGTCCATTTTCGATCCCTGATCGCCGAGGAGCGGTCGGGACGCCGCCACCGTGCCGAGGACCGCGAGGCGGGGCGCATGCTACAGCTCAAAGAGGATTGGGAACGGAAACTCGCGGCGGCCATCCGGCAGCGCGCGCTCGACACGGAGGCGAGGCTGGTGGCGGCGGCGCTCCTGACCGCGGTGTTCGAGGGGAAGTCGGGGAAGTCCGTTTGACACCGGGACCCCGGCCCGCGTAAACTGGAGGGCTCAACCCCAAGGGAGAACCGAACATGTCGACGCATCTGGTGAAGCACCAGAAGATGACCAAGCGACAGATCAAGGAGGACGCCCTCGTCACGGCCGCATTTCGCGCGACCGAGGTGTGGGACCGTCATGGGCGCGTTATTCTGATCGGCCTCGGCGCGTTGGTGCTGGTGGCCGTCCTGTCGGCGTTCGTCATGCGGACGCGGGCCCAGTCCGAGGAGCGGGCGCAGGGCGGACTGTTCCGCGCCGTTCTCTCGGTGGCGCAGAACGACTACGTCACCGCGGGTCCGATGCTGAAGGAACTGATCGACAATTCCGCGGGCACGAACGCGGCGCGCGACGCATTGCGCTACCTCGGCGACGTATCCATGGCGCAGAACAAGCCGGGCGAAGCGGCGACGTGGTACCGGAAGTACATCGACAAGTCGGGCGGCGACCGGGCGGCAGCGCTTGCCGGCGTCTGGGGGCTGGCCGCGGCGCACGAGAACAACAAGGCCTTCACCGAGGCGGCCGCCTCGTACGGCGACGCCGCGAAGCGGTCGGGGACGGACAACGAACGCGGCCGCGCCATGCTGTCGCAGGCGCGCTGTCACCTCCGTGCCGGGCAGAACGCGAAGGCGATCGAGGTTTACCAGGCAGTCGTCGCGCTCCCGCTCGCGGAGCAGCCGATTCACGACGCCGCCAACGCGCGCCTCGGAGAGCTCCAGGGCAGCGTGACCCCCTAGGTAGGCTGCGGCCCGTGGCGGCGCCGGTTCAGCTGGCGCTGGTGTGGCATCTGCACCAGCCGAGCTACCGAGATCCCGCGACGGGCCGCTTCGTTTTGCCCTGGACCCGCCTCCACGCCACGAAGGACTACGGCGACATGGTGGCGGCACTGGGAGCGCACCCCGCCGTCCACGTCACCTTCTCGCTGACCCCGATCCTGCTCGACCAGCTCGACGCGATCGCGGCCGGCACGCCGGAGGGCGAGGATCCGCATCTCGCCGTCGCCAGGACGGCGCCCGAGGCGCTCGTTCGAGGCCAGCGCGAATTTCTGCTCCAGGAATTCTTCCACGTCCAGCGGGCGCGGATGCTCGACCCCCACCCGCGCTATCGGGAACTGTCGCGGCGCGCCGAAGCGGAGCGGCGGGGCGAGACGCCGCTCACCGCGCAGGAAGTGCGAGACCTGCAGACTTGGTTCCATCTCGCCTGGGTCGATCCGACCTACCGCGCGGTGGAACCGATCCGCTCGCTCTGGGAGCAGGGGAGGGGATTTCGGGAGGAGCAGAAGCAAGCGCTTCTCGCCTGGGGAATCGCGCTCGCCGGACGCGTCGCCCCCGCGTACCGCGCGGCGCAGGAGCGCGGTCAGGTGGAACTGGCGACCGTCCCCTACCATCACCCGATTCTCCCGCTGCTCTGCGACACGGATGCGCCGCGGGAAGTCTCGCCGACGATTTCACTCCCATCGCCCCGGTCGCGCGCGCCCGAGGACGCCGTCGGCCAGGTCCGCGCGGCGCGGAAGGCGCACCAGGCGCGCTTCGGAACGCCGCCTGTCGGCGTCTGGCCCGCGGAGGGCGCGGTGAGCCAGGAAGCGCTGGCGATTCTGGAGCGCGAGGGGTTCCGGTGGGCGGCGTCGGACGAGGAGACGCTCCGCCGCGCGCTCGCCGCCTCGGGTGACCCCCGGGCGGACGATCCGGCCGCACGCCTTCAGGCGTGGTCCGTGGAGACCGGTTCCGGGACGGCCGAACCGATTTCCATGATCTTCCGCGACCGGCGCCTCTCCGACCTCATCGGCTTCAGCTACATGCACGCCGATCCTCGCGACGCCGCGGCCGGCTTCGTGGAACGCGTGCGAGAGACCGCGTCGGCCTGGCGCGGCGAGGGCCCTCCAATCGTGGCGGTGATCCTGGACGGGGAGAATTGCTGGGAGTCGTACGAAGATGATGGCGGGCCGTTTCTCGAGGAGCTCTATGGCGCGCTGGGGAAGGCACAGGGGATTGCGGCGGTGACCGTCTCGG
>JANOOP010000321.1:0-2663 GCA_031421415.1 Candidatus Eiseniibacteriota bacterium | reverse complement strand
CGCCATCGACCCGCTCTTTTCGGACTCGCGTTCTACTTCGTCAACATTGTCCTCGTGCTCCAGGTCGTCGCCGTCGGCACGGCGGTTATGGCGGACCGCTACACGTATCTCCCCTATGTGGGTCTGGTGTTCGCCCTGGCGTGGCCGCTCGACGGACGGGGCAGCGGCGTCCGGCGGGGCTTTTCCGCGAGGAGCGCGTTGGCGGCCGGCTTCCTCATCTTGCTGCCGATCTGTCTCGTGGCGACCTGGAAGCGGTGTGACGTCTGGCAGAACTCGGAGACGCTCTGGAGCGACACGATTCGCAAGTATCCCCGCCGGAGCGTGGACGCCTACATCAACCGCGGCTACTACTACCATCACGTCACGAAGCAGTTCGACATGGCGCTCGCGGACTACGACCAGGCGCTCTCGCTCAGTTCAGCCGTACCGAATGCGTGGAACGCTCGGGGGATGCTCTTGGCGGACTGGGGAAGGAGAGATTCCGCGATCACCTGCTTCGATCGCGCCATCGCGCTCCGCCCGGAGTTCGAGTCGGCGTGGAACAACCGAGGCGGCGTCAAGTTGATGGAGGGAGACCTTGCCGGCGGAATCGCCGACATCTCGAGGGCGATCGCTCTGAGTCCGCGCTACCGCGACGCCTACGCGAATCGCGCCGTGGGGTACGGCATGGCTGGCGAGCACGAGCGGGCCATCGAGGACGGCCGCCGCGTCATCGCGCTCGCCCCCAGCCATCCGGGGAATTACCTCTTCCACGGGCTGATGGCGACCTCGTTCCGGGCCCTGAAGCGGGACCGGGAGGCGCTCGCCCTTCTGGACGAGGCCATCCGCCTGGCGCCGTCCGGCGAGCCGCGACGCGGCGCCTACTTCCTGGAGCGGAGCCGGGCCTGGGCCGCGGTGGGGGACCGGAACCGCGCCCTCGAGGACGCACGGGAAGCAAGGCGTCTCGGAGCCGAGGCAGATTCGGCGTATTGGAACGAGATCGGCGATGGCTCGCGTTAGCGCGTGCGGCTGCGGCGGCGCCGACATCTCCCCTACCGGGGTGCGGATCCCGAGCGGGCCGTACTCCCTGGTCCGCTGCGCTCGTTGCGGGCGGCGGATGCTCGACCCGATTCCCTCGGACACCGACCTTGCGGCCGCGTACAACCGACAGTACTACGGGGAAGGGGAGTCCAAGTTCATCGCGCCCATCGAGGCGTTCGTGGAGCATTTCCGCGGCAGTCGCGCCCGGGAGGCGGAGCGGCTCACTTCGGGAATCGCGCGCGTCCCCGGAGAGCCGCGCCGCGTGCTCGACATCGGCTGCGGGAGCGGGCAGTTCCTGGCGCGTCTGATACCCCTTGGGCATGAGGCTCACGGAACCGAGTTTTCCGAGGAGACGGGCCGCCGGGCGGTGGCCGTGCGTGGCCTGTGGCTGCACGTCGGGCCGCTGCGGCCGGACACCTACCCACCCCGGTACTTCGATTTGATTTCCATCTGGCACGTGCTGGAACACCTGCGGGATCCCGACGAGGCGTTGCGCTGGTGCCGAGAGTGGCTGCGGCCCGGGGGCTTCCTGACGCTGGCGGTGCCGAACGTCTCTTCGTGGCAGGCGAGGCTCTTTCGAGGCGCGTGGTTTCATCTCGATCCGCCCCGCCACCTTCAGCACTTCGTTCCGGCGTCGCTCCGCCTCGCGCTCCAATCGGCCGGCTTCCGGCTAATTCGGGTGCGCCACCTCTCCTGGGAGCAAAATCTCTACGGCTACGTGCAGAGCGCCCTGAACGCGCTCGGTTTTCCCCGGGACCAGCTGTACGAATTGCTCAAGGGAAACCGTCCCGCCGCCCCCGCCGCCTCGCTGGGGCTTCAGGCGGTGATGGCTGGCGCCATGCTGCTTCCGGCCGCGATCTTCGCGTCGGTCGAAGCCGCGTTCGGGCGCGGCGGAACGATCGAGTGCGTCGCGACTCTCCGGGGCGAGGAGTAGCGAACGAGAGAAGCGCGGGGGATGGCGGTCCGAGTCCCAAACTCGTATCCTATCGCTCGGTAACGCGCGGAGGGGTGGCCGAGTGGTCTAAGGCGGCGGTCTTGAAAGCCGTCCAGACTGAAGATCACAGGACTTGGGGCCGAGCCCCGAAGGCGTTGCGCGTACGTGTAATCGCTGATTCTGCAGTCGGAAGCACCTGGCCGTCATCCTCGGGCGTAGGGGACAGGCGATGACACCAGATGGCGTGAAATGGCGCTGATTCGGTAGCAATTCGGTAGCAGGGCGTCCTCGCGAAGGATTCTTATCTGTGAGACTTTTCCTTGAACCCGTACCCGGCTACAGGGTCCATCCTATGGTTGCGAAGGGAGGAGTACCATGAAACGCAAGGTCGAACTCTTCACCGCTGGGTGCCCCGTATGCGAGGACGCGACCAGGCTAGTCCGTAGCCTGATCTGCGAAAGCTGCGAGCTCGAGGTGCTCAACACGGAGGGCATCGAGTGGATGCCGATGCAGTTGAACAACCAGGAGATGGGCTACCAGATGTGGATGGAGTACCTGATCAAGGTCAGCACCGCCATCTTCCAGATCGACCCTGCCGAGATCAACTTCGACCTGCGCGGCTCCGGCAGTCAGCAGCCGATGTTCATGTCGAACAACGAGGCTCAACAGAAGGTCAGCAAGGATCGTGGGCTGCAACCGCTCCTGCGCT
>JANOOP010000320.1:0-4661 GCA_031421415.1 Candidatus Eiseniibacteriota bacterium | reverse complement strand
GAACGCGAAGACGGCGACGCCCACGACGAGGAGCGCCAGGGGGAGGACGATGTAGAGAACGCTCATGATTTCGTCTCGAACGTGGTGCTCTTCCAGGAGGCCAGCACGACGGTCATGGAACTCGCCGGCATCAGAATCGCGGCCAGGAGGGGATTGATCAGCCCCGCCATCGCCAGACCCGCGCCGACCAGATTGTAGGCGATCGAGAAGACGATGTTCCGCCGAATCACGTGGAGCGTCCGCTGGGCGCCGTCGACCAGCGCGACGAGGCTGCCGAGTCCCGGGCGGGTCAGGTAGACGTCGGCCGCCGCCAGCGAGGCTTCCGCGCCTCCGCTCACGCCGACTCCGACCGTGGCCCGTGCGATGGCCGCGGCATCGTTGACCCCGTCCCCCACCATGACGACGGGGCCGCGCCGCGATTGCTCCTCCACGACGCGGAGCTTCTCCTCCGGCGTCGCGGCGCCGCGGCAGGCGTCGGGAGCGAATCCCAGCGCGGAGCCGACCGAGGCGACGACCGAGGGATCGTCCCCCGAGAGAAGCCTCGGCGTGAAGCCTCGCGCGCGAAGCCATGCCAGCGACTCGCCGGCGTCGGCGCGGATCTTATCGCCGAAGCGCGCGCGCCCGACCACCTCCCCGTCGACCGCGACCCATACCGGAGTCCCCTCGCCGTTCGCCGCGGCCTGCGCTCCGGCCTTCGCGCGCGCGGCGACGAACGCCGGCGAACCGACGACGACACGGCAGCCGGCCACGACGCCCTCCAGCCCTCCGCCGGCCGTGTAGAGCGCCTCGGTCGCCTCCAGCACCGCGATTCCCGCCCAGGCAGCCTCGAACCCCCGGGCGAGCGGATGGGACGAATGCCGCTCCAGCGCCAGAACCAGCGCCTTCGTGTCCTCCGGTCCCTCCCAGCTCAGGAGCGCCGTGCGCCCCTCGGTGACAGTGCCGGTCTTATCGAAAAAAATCGTGCCGGGGCGCGCCAGCGACTCGAGCGCGGCGCCTCCCCGCACAAGAATCCCGGAACGCGCGGCCCGCCCGATCGCCACCGACACGGCGAGCGGCGTGGCGAGCGCGAGCGCGCAGGGGCAGGTTACGATCAGGAGCGCGATCGCCTGATCGACGGCGAAGGAGGGAGACGTTCGCCACCAGAGCGCGAGCGTGACGAGCGCGAGCGCCAGGACCACGAGGACGAAGACACCCGACATCCGATCGGCCAGCGCCACGACCGGCGCGCGGCGCAACGCGCCCGCCTCGGCCTCCCGGAGGATCCGGCCGAGCCGGGTCGCCTCGCCCGCGCGATCGACCCGCATCCGGACGAGCGCGCCGCGATTCACCGTGCCGGCGAAGGCGGGTGCGCCCGCCTCCACCGTCGCCAGCCGCGACTCTCCGGTCAGGAGCGAGAGGTCGATCGACGACCGGCCCTCGACCACGACCCCGTCCGCGGGAAGCGTCTCGTCCGCGCGCACCTCGACGATCATTCCCGGGAGGAGCGCCTCGACCGGAATTTCCCTCGCCGTCTCCCCTTCCACCACGCGCGCCGTCGAGGGCGAGAGCGAGTAGAGGAGTTCGGCTGAATCGCCAGCCGCGCGCTGCGCCCGCTGCTGCAGGAAGCGCCCGACGAGGAGAAGAAAGATGAGAAGCGTGACGCCGTCGAAGTAGATCGGACCGGAATCGGTGACCGTGTTCATCAGCCCGCGGCCGTAGCCCGCCGCGAGCGCGATGGCGATCGGAAGGTCCATGTGAAGCGATCGCGTTCGGATGGCGGCCCAGGCGCCGCGGAAGAAGACGAGGCCGGGTCCGAACATGGCCGGCGTCACGAGGAGGAGGCTGATCCAGCGGAAGTAGCGCTCGTAGGCCGGCTCCATGCCGGTCAGCCAGCCGCTGTAGAGCGCTAGCGCGACGAGCATCGTGTTCACCGCGATGGCGCCGGCCACGCCGATCCTGGCCAGTGCCGCGCGATCTTCCGAACGGCGGAGCGCCTCGGCGCGGAGGCCGCGATAGGGATGCGGGCGATAGCCGAGCGTGTCGAGCGTGCGCGCGATGGAGGAGAGCGTCACGCTCGCTCCGTCCCAGACCACCAGCACGCGGGCGCGGCGCGCGTCGAGCTCGGCGCGCGACATCCCCGGAACCAGGAGCGGCACCCGCTCGACGAGCCAAACGCACGAGCCGCAGGCGACCCCCTCCAGGTAGAAGTAGGTCTCGAGGAGGCCATCGGGCCGTGCCGTCACGTAGAGTTCGCGGTAGGAAGGGTGGTCGAACTCCTCGAAGCGGTGGCCGGTCGCCGAGACTGGCGCTTGCCGGCGCTCCGTCATCTGGTAGTAAGCGTCGAGGCCCCCCTCGCGGAGGATTTCGTAGACGGTGGCGCAGCCGTCGCAGCAGAAGATCGGCTCGCCGATGCCGCCAGCCTCCATCCCCGAGGGGACCGGAAGTCCGCAGTGCGTGCAGCGAACGCCCGGCTCGCCCTCGCGCGCCCCGGCCCCGCGGGGCGGGGCCTCAGCGAGCGCCATGCGACGTGGCGTGCGACGGCAAGCTGGGCGCGAGGGAAGAACTCGAGTCGGAGACCGGAATCGCCGCGTGGTGCTCGTGCGAGCCGAGCGGTTGCATCCGCCCGGCGAGGGTCAGGAGGCCGAGGACGATCAGGATCAACGCCGAGACGACCGGCAACCGGACGCGCAACGCGCCGAGCGCGCGGTCGGCCAGGAAGCCGAGACTCGCCAGGACGGGAAGCGTGCCGGCCCAGAAGACGATCATGACGAGAAGACCGGCGAGCGGCGATCCGGTGCCGCCCGCAACGGCGACGAAGCCATAGAGAAAACCGCACGGAATCACCGTCGTGACGAGCCCGATGGCCGAGGCGCGGGCCAGCGGATGCCAGTCGCGCATGCCACGGACGAAGGGCGCGAGGAGGCGGCTCAGAGGCGACGGCGCCGCCGGACGCGACGCGCGCGCGCCGATGGCGCGGAGCAGGTTCGCTCCGCCCCAGACGATCATGAGGACTCCGGTCACGATCGGAGCGGCGCGGAAGAGTCCGATGGAGGCTCCCGCGCCCTCGATCCCCTCCCCCAGTCGCCCGGCGATCAGCCCCAGCGTTCCGTAGGAGACGAGCCGGCCGAGATGATAGGCGGCCTGGACGAGCCAACGGCGCTTCCCCGTGGCGTCCCCCGTGACGAAGCAGACGAACCCGCCGCACATGCCGGCGCAATGGGGACTACCGAGAAGGGTGGCGCCCAGGACGGCGCCCGCGAGTTCGATCATGGTCGATGGTTCAGATCCCGCCTCAGGTCGGCGGTGAACCGATCTCCCTGGCGGTCCACGGTGACGCGAAGCTCCCAGAGGCCAGAGCGCCGCAGCGGCAAGACCGCCTCATAGGTGCCCGGTCCGGTCTCTCGAAGCTCACCGAGAACGCGGCGTCCCGAATCGAGATTGTGAATTCCCTCGAGCCTGACCCGGGCGCCCGACAGGGGCACTGCCGCGCGGTCGGAGAGCTGGGCGCGCACGAGCGCTCCCTCCGCCGTCGCCTCCAACGTCGTGGCGATGCGCCAGCCGAGCGCCTCGTTCCGACCTTCCTGGGCCATGGTGGAATCCCAGGCGACCGCCTTCCGATAGTAATTCGGTTCGACCGCCGAGTGTCGCGGATCGTTCGCGGCCATCAGGAGGACGACATTCGCGACGACCGTCACGACGAGGGCCCCGATCACGGCGGCCGGCCAGAGCGCGGCGGGCTTCATGGCGTTGTTTTCTCCTCGGGCGTATCCCCATCGTCGTCGGCGTCACCATCGCTCTCCGGCCCCAGCAGCCGGTACGGGAGCGTCGTCGAGAAGCGATCGCCGTCGCTCAGCGACACCGTGGCGGCATGCTCTCCCCTCACGAACGACTTCCGAGGCAGAACGATGAAGACACTGGTGGCCCGCGTCGCCCCCGCCGGAACCGAGAGCGGGTTCATCGGCGCGATCACGGTTGCCTCCGGCGCTCCCTCGATGGCGATGCGGTAGGCGCGGTCGCTCCTGCCGCGATTCGCCACCTTGATGCGGATATGATTCGCCACGGCGTCGTCGGCCTGGAGCGTGTAGGGATTTCCCAGGCCTCGAAGGATCGTCACCTCGGCGTCGGCGCGCGTGCCGAGGAGCCAGACGAAGGCCCCGACCGTGACCGCCAGCGCCAGCGGATAGAGGATGGCCCGGGGGCGGAACCCGGAACTCTTCCGTCCCTCGAACTCGTCCCGCGAGCCGTAGCGGATCAGGCCGGGCAGCTTTCTGACGCGGAGCATCACCGAGTCGCACGCGTCGGCGCACTGCGTGCAGTGGATGCACTCCATCTGCAGCCCTTCGCGGATGTCGATGCCGGTGGGGCAGGTGAGGACGCAGAGCTCGCACGCCACGCAGTCTCCCGCCGTGGAAGGCCGTTCCAGAATCCCCTTCTGGCGCGGCTCACCCCGCTTGGTGTCGTACCCGATAATGAGAGAGCGGCGGTCGAGCAGGACCGACTGGAGCCGCCCGTAGGGGCAGGCAACGAGGCAGGTCTGCTCGCGGAACCAGGCGAAGTCGGCGAAGATGAGCAGCGTCGTGCCGAGCATGATCAGAAACGACGTCGGGTGCTCCACCGGAGAACGCTGCACCCACTGGGCCAGGCGCTCGACGCCGACGAAGTAGGCGAGAAACGTGTGGGCC
>JANOOP010000319.1:0-1957 GCA_031421415.1 Candidatus Eiseniibacteriota bacterium | reverse complement strand
CGGTGGTTGCCGCCACGGTCCTGGCGATCGAGAGCCTCGTGTTCGTTTGGGTGCACGTCCAGTACGGCGAGATTCCGCCCATCATCTTGAGCGGCGTGCTGGGCCTCCTCATGGCGTTCATCGCGTACGGCCGGATGGTCCTCAGACCATTATGAGCACGCGGCCTAACACTTATGAGGCCTCAGGTCGTCAACGCAAAAGGTAGGCCTTGAGCAGCTGACTTGAGTCGGCTGCTTGAAGGCACGGAGCACAGACGCCGCCTTCGTGATGCGGGTTTCAATCCTGGGGTGCTGAGCACGGGGCCCGCACCAAACACTTATCGAGGGTCACGCATCGCGGTCTCTGGCAACGGCCGGTGCGACGCGGCGGAGTGGACTCCGCGCCCTAGAAACTCGCTCGTGACCTCTTTCCGGCCGAGTCAAAGGTCGGGCTGAGCGCAGCCGAGTCCAGAGGTCGCGCTCTCCAGTTAGTCATCCGGCTCGGGTGAGGCTCGGACCACACGCGTGTCGACATCCTGCGATGTTTGAGGGAGCAGGCCGGCCATCCAATCAACGCGGACGGGTTGCCGGGAACGGTGTCCAGCATGCGAGACGTGGTCGTGGCCACACGCGATGGAGTCAGGTGTCTGGCGCTGTGCGGACGCATCCCTGGAAGGCTCCAGTTAGGCGAAGGGCTTGGCCGGCCTCTCCCGATTACGCGGCGAGGAACTTCTTCATCTCGAAGGCCCTTTCTTTGGCGAGAAGAAAATAGACGGTGCGCCCGAGCTTGTGGGCGAGGATGGAGAGGGCTTTGGGCTTGCCGTGTTTGGCCGCGACGCGGGCGAGCCACGTCTGAGCGTCGGGGTTGCCTCTAAGGGAAAGGACGGCCGCTTCGGAGAAGGCCCACTTGAGATGAGCGTTGCCGATCTTGGCGCCCCCGGAGCCGGTGCGCTTGCCTGCGGAGATCTTGGGGCACTTGACGAGCCGGGCGTAGGAGGCGAAGTGTTGGACGGAGGGAAAGCGTGCGATGTCGTGGATCTCGTAGAGGATGACGAGCGAGAGGATCTTGCCGATGCCGGGGACGCTGCGCAAGCGCAGGAGGGTGTTGGGGTCGTGGACGCGGGCGCAGCGGAGGATGAAGAGCTCGAGCCGCTTGAGGAGGTCGTCGTAGTGATCGATGAGTTCGAGATCGGCGGCGATGCTGGTGCGCACGGTGGGATCGGGGAAGACGTCGGCGAGGCCGACTCGGTTCTTGCGGTAAGCGATGACCTTTTCGAACTCGGGGAGGTTGTACTGGCTGGTGGTGTTCTGGATGTGGGCGAGGAGCTCGGCGCGCTTGCGCATGAGGTGCATGCGGCGCCGCAGGAGATCGCGCGTGGCGCGCATCTCGGCCGGATAGACGTAGGCCTGGGGGATCATCCCGCCGCGGAGGAGGACGGCGATCTTGTGGGCGTCGATCTTGTCGTTCTTGCTCTTGCCACCGTGGATGGCCTTCATGTAGAGGGCGTGTCCGAGGACGAAGGGGATGTTCTCGCGGGCGCAGAGGTCGGCGAGCCAGTACCAGGAGAAGATGCACTCCACGGCGACCACGAGGTCGGAGCGGTAGGGCGCGATGGTCTTGAGGAAGTCCTCGGGGCAGGCCGGGATGTTCTTGTGGAAGAGGATGGTCCCCTGACTGTCCAGGATGCAGAGGAACATGGAGCGAGCGTGCAGATCGATGCCACAGTAGAAGCCGTGCTGGCCGGTGTAGAATCTCATCGAGATCTCCTCCTCTCGGGTCGGGTTGCCACCGCCCAGCATACGATCCCCGTATGCTGAGGAGGAGGCCTCGATGAGTATCAACAGCATGCAGCTGACGGCGCTCCGCGCCGCAGCTGATGCTGGGCGTTAGGGCCCCAGACGCGAATACCCGGGAGACAGCGGGCGGGGGCATTGCAGGTGTGGTTGGGCGAGTAGGTAGGGGACGGGAGGTGGGGATG
>JANOOP010000318.1:0-2611 GCA_031421415.1 Candidatus Eiseniibacteriota bacterium | reverse complement strand
CTCGACACCGAGCGCATCCGCCGCTTCGAACAGGAGGCGCGCGCGGCCGGCACGCTGAGCCACCCGAACGTCTGCGCCGTCTACGATCTGGGAACCCACGAGGGCTCGCCCTTCGTCGTGATGGAACTGCTCGAAGGGGAGACACTCCGCCAGATCCTCCAAGGCGGGGCGGTCCCGCTCCGGAAGGCGATCGGAACCATCGCGCAGGCGGCGGAGGGTCTGGCCGCGGCGCACGCGAAGGGAATCGTCCACCGCGACCTGAAGCCCGAGAACCTCTTCGTCACGAGGGACGGCCGGGTGAAGGTGCTCGATTTCGGGCTGGCCAAGCTGACGGCCGCGGACGCGCCGGCGCCAACGCCCCAGGGAGAGACGACTCCGCCGAATACCGTGACCAGCCCTGGTGCGATCCTGGGCACCACCGCCTACCTTTCGCCCGAACAGATTCGCGGGGAATCAGCCGATGCCCGCGCCGACGTCTTCGCGCTCGGCATCGTCCTCTACGAAATGCTGACGGGACAACGACCCTTCGACGGGCGAAGCTCGGCCGACATCATGAGCGCGATTCTCAACCAGGATGCGCCTGCGCTCACCACGCTTCGCCCGGACGCGCCACCGCAGCTCGCGTGGCTCGTGCGGCGCTGCCTGGCCAAGGACCCCGATCGCCGTGTCCAGACATGCCTCGACGTGCGAAACGAACTCGAGGAAGTGCTCCGCGAGCTGGAACTCGGCATTTCGGCGGAATCGTCCGCCGATCGAAAGACCGCCGAGCCGGTGGTGCGGCAGTTCGTTCTCACGGCAGCCCACGTGCGGCAGCTCTCGGTGCGGAACCCCCGCCTGATCGGATACCCCCTGACCTACATCGACAATCGCGTCGAATCGGAAACGCTCATCGTCTTCGTCCACCACGTGGGGGGCGACCACAGGGCATTCGAGCCGTCGGTGCGGACTCTGCCGTATCGAGCCATCTCCCTCTCGCTCGCCGGTTTCGCGCCGGGCGACACGTACCGGCCGGCGCTCGCCTTCGACGATCACTCCCAGCTGCTTCGGGTCCTCCTCGCGGAATTCGTGCGCGAGTGCCGTCCGGCGCGCACGATCCTGGTCGGTTTCTCGGCCGGCTCGGATCAGTTCCTGCGCATGCTCGACTCGAAGGAGGGTGCGGGTATTGAAATCGCGGGATTGGTGGCTCTGGGAACCGACATCAGCCTGGAGACCTGCTTCGTCTCGAGAATCTACGCCGAGATGGACGCGGGGAACCCCGACGGCATTCTCGACGTGCTCAAGTCGCTCGGCGAGGGGGCGCGCTCGCTATCGGGATGGCTCCTGGTGCAGGTCTACATTTCGCAGACCTTCATGAAGTTCGCCGCCGACCTGGAGCCGCTGAAGCGATACTCCGCCGAACTGATCGCTCCGTTCGTTGGAGGCGGGGATCCGATGCCTGGTTGGTATCGCATGGCCACGGAGCGAATCCTGAGCGTCCGTTTCGTCTTCTCCGACGCGGAAGCCGCGCAGGCGGAAGAAGTGCTAGCGCGCCACCTGGAGCAGAACGTCCTCGGCGACCGGTTCACGGAGAGTTCCTACGTGACGGAGCCGATACCCCACGGCCGGCTACCCGAACCCGCGCTGGCCAACAAGTACATCGAGAGCGTGGTCGCCGAGCTGACAGCGAAGAAGCGCTAATCTCCGAGCGCCGCTCCCCGCGGGCCTAGAGGTCGACGATCGCCCGGAACCCCCCGAACGCCATCCGCTTGACCTCACAGACGCCCGACCCGCCCAACGCGCCCGGCTTCGCCCCGCGATCCAACCCACGCCCCAAAAATCGCCGGGGCCATCACCAGCAGCACCAGCACGCCCGTCACCCCCACGGCCCACGACGATAGGTCCGACACGACCGGTCCGGCTTGCGCGGCCCAACCCAGGCCCACCGCGACCGCGGCGGACACGAGCCCGTACCGCGTCAACAGTACCGCGAGGCCCGCGACGCCCAGAATGCCGAGCACGGGACTGAGGGAGAAGGGGCTCCCGGCGCGCAAGGAGAACATCCCCGCGTAGAGCACCACGAACGCGACTCCGGCCCACGCGGCCCGCCGCAACAGCAACACCAGCACGAGCAGCACCACGAGGTAGACCATCGATCGCTCGATCCCATAACCGAGAACCGACGTGACCATGAAAAGCTTCGGACCGAGTCCGGAGAGGGGCGTGAGGAACGGCGTGACGAGGTGCGCCACCGGTGGAAGCCCCAGCCACTCGGGAATGGCCTTGTCGAGATAGAAGAGAAGAATGAAGAACTCGCCCGCCAAGACGCCGATCAGGAGATCGCGCCCGACCACCGGATCGAGAAATCGGCCGGCCAGCAGTCGATTCCACGTGATGACCGAGCGGGGGATCTTTCGCCGGACGTGGGGCTCGAGCGCGACGTAGAGCACCCAGGCCGTGGCGCCGGTGCGAAGCGCTGAGCCGAGCGCCGCGAGGAACGCGTTCCACTCGCCGCCGAGCGACGCGACGTGGGGGCCGCCGGCGATCCAGCCGAGCAAATCGAGGCCCGCGAGGAGCGTGGCGAGTCGGGTGGCGCCTCGTCGATCGACCCGGCCGAGTCGGGAGTTTCGGAACC
>JANOOP010000317.1:0-1810 GCA_031421415.1 Candidatus Eiseniibacteriota bacterium | reverse complement strand
GCGGGGGCGGGCCGGGGGGGGTTGTTTTTTGTGGTCTTTCTAGCGATATATAATCTGGGTCTCTTTATCCTGGTTGGGCCCCGTTTTCTTTGGTTGTTGGGGGGGTTTTCGCGGGGGGGGCCCCCCCCCCCGCGACCCGAGCGGTCCCAACTGTGCTACCCTCCCGGCCCATGAGCATGGAACCCGGCACGCGACTGGGCGCGTACGAGATTACCGGCCAGATCGGGGCCGGCGGCATGGGCGAGGTCTTCAAGGCGCGCGACACGCGCCTCGACCGAACCGTCGCCATCAAAGTGCTGCAGGGTCACCTCTCCGTCAGCCCGGAGACACGCCAGCGCTTCGAGCGCGAAGCCCGCGTCATCTCCAGCCTCAACCATCCCAACATCTGCACCCTCTACGACGTCGGCCACCAGGACGGGATGGACTATCTCGTCATGGAGTACATCGAAGGGGAATCGCTCGCCGATCGCCTTACGCGCGGGGCGCTGCCGCTCGCTGAACTCCTGAAGATCGGCGCCGAGATTTCCGACGCCCTCGATCGCGCTCATCGCCAGGGGCTGGTCCACCGCGACCTGAAACCCGGGAACATCATGCTCACCAAGTCGGGCGCGAAGCTCCTCGACTTCGGTCTGGCGCGCGCCACCGGCCTGGCCCCGACAGCGGGGAACATGTCGTCGCCGACGATGAGCCGCCCGCTCACCGCCGAGGGGACGATCGTCGGGACATTCCAGTACATGGCGCCCGAGCAGCTCGAGGGCAAGGAGGCCGATCCGCGGAGCGACCTCTTCTCCTTCGGCGCCGTGCTCTACGAGATGGCGACGGGGAAGCGCGCATTCGAGGGGAAGAGCCAGGCTAGCCTGATCGCGTCGATACTCAAAGAAGTGCCTCCGCCGATCTCCTCGATCTCCAACGTCTCGCCACCGGCGCTCGACAAGATCGTGATGCGCTGCCTCGAGAAGGACGCCGAGGATCGCTATCAGACGGCCCGTGACGTGCTCCTGGAACTCAAGTGGGTCGCGGAAGCCGGCTCGCGCGCCGGCGTGCCCACCCCCGTGGCGGCCAGGCGGAAGTCGCGGGAGAAACTTGCCTGGCGTATCGTGGCGCTCTGCGCAGCGGCCATGGTCCTCTTCGGTGTTCGAGTGACGTTCAACCGGCCTCGACCCGTCCTTCCGATCGAGTTCACCACCCCCGTGCCCGAAGGCGTCGTCTTCATCGACACCCCGAAGATATCGCCCGACGGACAAACGATCGCGTTCAGCTCCGCCGACACGAGCGGAGCCCAGCGGCTCTGGATTCGCCCGCTCGACTCGCTCCAGTCGAGGGCGCTGACGAACACGGAGAATGCCGGGCGGCCTTGGTGGTCGCCGGATAGCCGGTTCCTGGCGTTCATGTCCGACGGAAAATTGAAGAAGATCGGCATCGACGGAGGCCCTCCCCAGACCATCTGCGAGTCGAAGAGCCGCGGCGACGGTTCGTGGGGGAGCAAGGGGATCATCCTCTTCGATGGAACTCCGAGCGACTCGATCCAGTGGGTCAGCGCCGGCGGTGGAACGCCGGCGCCGGCCACCCGGATCGACCGCGCGAACGGAGAGACCGGCTCGGCCTGGCCACACGTCCTCCCGGACGGCCGCCATTTTCTTTTTCTCGGCCTGACGGCGAAGCCCGACGAGTCGTATCTGAAAGTCGGGGATCTCAAGTCCGACAAGGTCGTCCTGCTTCAGAAAGGGAACTTCTCCCGGATCGAATACGCGGAGCCGGGCTACATCGTCTACGCGCGTGAGCGGGCGCTTCTGGCGCAGCGTTTCGACGC
>JANOOP010000316.1:0-2023 GCA_031421415.1 Candidatus Eiseniibacteriota bacterium | reverse complement strand
GTTCTGCGGCACGAAATACGACACGACCTTCCCCCTATTCGCGAAGATCAGCGTGAAGGGTAAGGAAATCCACCCTCTCTACGCCTATCTGACGCGCGATTCGGACTTCACGGGCGACGTCTCGTGGAACTTCAACAAGTTCCTCGTGGCGCTCGATGGCACGGTCGTGGCTCGCTTCGGTTCGGGCACCGACCCGCTGGCGAAGGAACTCACGGCGAAACTCGAGGCGATTCTCCCGGTTCGATAACGGATCACGAATGGCCGCTCACTCCCTCCACGCGACTCGGCGCCGTGGATGACGGAGGAGATCGTGGAGCGGCAGGTGGCCGGAATCGCGGTGGGGCGGACGAGCCATCGGCTCCGGGACCCGGGGAACGCGCCGCGCCCCTGGGCCCGTTCCTACGTCGCCGGCATCGCTCCCAGCGCGAAGGCGGCCGACTACGCGCCGGTCGTCGATCTGCGCGGCTACTTCTGGGCGGAAGCGCCGAAGCGCTAGCGCGCCTTCACCACCGCGTCGAGGAAGGTCCGGACCGCCTGATACTGGCTGTCGGCGTCGAGTCCCGCTTCCGCCAGAACCGCCGCGCCCTGTCCGCTCCCCAGGAAGTGCCCCTTCTGATACGGGTGGAGCGTCGCCGCCCGCCCGCGATCGGAGCGGATCCACCGATACATCGTCGCCATGGTGAAGCCGGTGATCCCCATCGCCTCCCGTCCCCGCTTCTCGGGGAAGATTCGCTCCCGCTCCTCGGAGGAAAGCGTGTCGTAGAGCTCCGTGCTCGCGACGTAGTAGACGTCGAGGTCGATCCCTTCCCGTTCCAGGCGCGGCAGGACCTGCGCCACGAACTCCAGCGTGACGGCGCTCTCCTGGAGCACGATCACGCCGTCCGGCGCTCCCTTTCCCTTGGCGGCCCGCAGGCGATAGAGCCCGCTTCGTGCCGCCGTGGCGGGAGCGAGGCCCGCCTTCACGCGATCGGGAACCACTTCGTTGGGCCGGGTCACGAACGCGGCGATCATCGCCGGCCGGTGCGCCAGCGCGGCGGTGAAGAGCGTCCAGATCTCGGCGGGATCCCATGGTGTGAGCGTGATCGCGGTCCGCGGCGGGAAATTCTCCTGCAGCAATTGCAGCGCCTGCGGATCGGCGTGCGTCGGCCCGTCCTCGCCGGTCTTGAGCCCCGCGTGCGCGCAGACCAAAACCATCGGCCGGTACGCCGAGCCGTCCACCGACGCGCGCGCCTGCTGTCCGATCGCGTGGAGCCGGGACGCGATGTGCCCCAGCGGTGCCAGGAAGGCGGCGTAGGAGGAAGCGACGCCGATGTGGTGCCCGTAGGCGCCGAGTCCCGAGCAAACGCCCGCGGTGGCGTCCTCGCAGATACCGCCGATCGAGAGGAGGCGGGAGTCGGGATTGTTCGCGGCGTGATAGAAGCCGGGCGGGAAGCCGTCGGCGGCTTTGTTGACGCTGGTCGATCCGAGAAGATCGGCGGCAGCGACGAGAAACGCGCCACCGCTGGCCTGGTTGTAGTGCTGTAAGACGCGGCCGAGCTCTCCGCGGAGCGTGGTCACGGTTCCGGGCGCCAGCCGGAGCGTCTCCGGGATCTCCGCTCCCTTCGACTTCGCGGCTTCGTAGACGGCGGCGATGTGGGGTGCGGCTGGCCGGGGGGCGCGCGCGCGACGGTCGAGCCGCGTCCGCGAGTCCCGAAGGCGCGCCGCGAAGAAGCGGATCATCGCGTCGCGGCGCTCCACTTCGCCTCGGAGGATGCGGAGCGACTCCCAGAAGCAGGCCTCCATCACGCCGCCACCTTCGTCTCCGCTGCAGCGCTTCGTCTCGGTGTCGCAGCAGGAGGGGAGCTGGATCGGTCGGTTGTCCAGCAGCGGCTCCAGCGCCGCGTGAAATCCGGCCGAGCAGAGGGCGTGGCCGGCGCCGTGCGAGGCGCGGCCCTCGATGCCGTACTGCCAACCCTTCACCGTGCGATAGACGATCGCCGTCGGCTGGCCGTTGCCGAAGTGCGCCGCCGCGTGCTGCGCGGCG
>JANOOP010000315.1:0-3951 GCA_031421415.1 Candidatus Eiseniibacteriota bacterium | reverse complement strand
GCATGAAATGGCGCCGACCGATTGGAGATCGGAGGGCGTTTTGCTTTCGGCCCATTAATCGCTCTGATCCGCGGAGTGCTCCCAGCTCCGGGCGAGTTGCCCCTCGAGCCCCCCGCGCCCGTCCTGCGCGGCGAGGGGGAGGAAGAAGAGGAAGTCGAGGCTCAAGGCGTCCGGGAGGATGTCACGAACGTCCCGGACAGCCATGACCACCGTGGAGCCGCGGGCGTAGGCGGGATCTTCACCTGAGCGACAGGCGGTGAAGGCGAAGATGACGGCCGCGTAGGCGGCCACGCGGCGAAAGCCAATTCGCCCCGTCACCAGGCGAGCAGTCGAGACGGTCATCCGTCGTGCTGTCAGTTCGGATCCGGCAACAACATTTTTGGATCGAAAACCCAGCCGCCCTTGATCACCCGCCAAATCGCCCTCGTGTTCTTGATGTCGTCCAAAGGATTTGCATCGAGCAGTACCAAATCAGCCAGCTTGCCCACTTCCAACGTGCCGAGGTGATCTTGGGCGCCGACAGTTTCGGCGGAGGCCTGGGTGGCGAACCTAAGGATGTCGAGTGGAGGAATGCCGGCCTCGGCGAAGAACTCCAACTCCCAGTGGAGCGCCACCCCATCGGGTAAGCCGTTTCCGTCGGTCCCCGGCAGAAACGTGATGCCACGGCGATAGGCCGCCCGCATGGCCCGCAGACGTTCGACCCAGTCTCCTCTCAGTGCTTTATCCCCAAGCAGTCGCCACGGTTCGAACTCTTCGATCTGGAATCGTTCGGGCTCATCCCGAAAGGACAATTCAACGCCGCCCAGAACTCCTAACGTCGGATCCCACCGCGTCCCCGCCGCCGCGAACATCTGGAGCGCATCGTCATAAAACCCGTAGAACCGATGCCAGTGCGTAAGCCCGCCGTATCCCAGCGTCACTCCCTTGACCACTTGCTCGAGGGTGAATCCGTGCGCCCACACCGGGAGACCCACGCGGCGTGCTTCTTCCGCTACAGCACGCTGGACGGGCCACGGAAGCAGGTTATAGACCTTGATGAACTGTGCGCCCTGCGCCTTCGACAGGCGCACATGGGTGCGCGCGTCCTCCTCGTCGAACAGATGGACGAAAACATCGCCGTTCCAGCCTGATGGACCCTCGAGAATCCTGCCCGTGTAGAAGCAGCGGGAGACGGGGTCACTGGTGAAGTCGCTTTGATCCGCCTGGGCGTTCCGTTCTTCAAGCCTGCCCCCCATGTTCCGCACCGAGGTGACGCCGTAGGCGACATACGCTGGTCTTCCGCACCAGTCGTAATGTCCATGCATGTCGAACAGGCCCGGAATGGCAAAGCGGCCACCAGCATCCACCGTCACCGTACCGCCGGGAAGTTCGCGACCATCGGCTCGGCCGATCCATTGGATGCGCCCGTGCTCGATCAAGATCGATGTCTCGGTGCTGAACCCGCCCGCGGCAAAGTCCAGCACACGAACTCGCTGGAGCAGTACCGGTGGCGGCGTCGGGGCCCGCGGCGCCAGCCGGATCGGAATCTCCCGCGGTGCTCCGCCGGTCAGCGGCTCGCGCCACAGCGAATTGCCGGCGACATAGAGCAATGCGGAACCGTCCGGCGTGAAGCTGAACTCGTGCCCGTCTGCCGCGCTGACCAGTCGCACATTCGCTTGCGCGATCCCCCCGCGAGCGAGCGCCGCCAGCCGGATGCCGGGCCGGTTCTGGACTGGGAGCGCCACCCATTGCTCATTCGTCGACACCCACACTGGGATCCCATCGGCGGCGACCGGCAGCAGGGGTTCGGGCTTGCCCGGCGCTTTGAGCCTCAAGCGGTAGAACGACGGGTTGCTTCCGGGGAACCCGGCTCGGAAGTAGAGGGTCTCGCCGTCCGCCGAGAGTTGGGGGTAGGGATCCCAACCTTCGCTGGTGGGCGCGAGCACCCGCACGGTCCCGGCGGTCGGCTCGATCGCGATGACTTGGTTGTCGCAACTCGTCGAGATCAATTCACCGTGGAGACTCCACGTCAGCTGCTGCCCACACTCGACGGGGGGGCCTACTGTGCGTCTCTTCCCGGATTGCAGGTCCAACACCTGGATCTCTTCGTTACCCTGCGCGCCGCGCACAAAGGCGAGATGTCGCCCGTCTGGTGAGAACGCGGGATCGCGCTCGGTCCCAGCACTATCGACGACCAGCCGATGGGACTGGCCACCAACCAGTGGCTGTTGCCAGAGGCGGTTGAGCGCCCGGAACACGACACGCGAGCCATCCGGCGAGAGTCGGGGCTGCTGGATGGTCCTGACCGGCGCAGTTGCCCCGGGCGCGAGCGGGGTCCAGGCGGGTGGTGCCACGGGCTCCCGGATCGCCAACGTCACCCGGGCGCGAAAGGCGATCGCCTCGCGCCGAATATTGGGCAGCGTGATTTTCCAGAGATGGCCCAGGTTGCCCAGGTACAGCGCCGTGTTATCAGAGGCCACCGCGAAGCCCTTGCCTTCACTTGAGACCGAGGCGAAGCGGCGCTCCCTGCCCCCAGGCAGCGGCGCAAACAGCACGTCATTCTGCAGCGGCTGAACCTCCCAACCGTGGTATCTGGGGTAAACCACATCGGCTGTTCTTGCGTAGAGACCATCGGCTCTGGGGCTTGCGACGACCCGGTCTGCGACCCCCTCCAGCACGCGCAGGGTGGACACCCTGCCGTCCCCATCCCTGACCTCGATCCGGGTCGTCCTCCGCGGCGAGGTCGTATCGCGCTCCACGATCGCCCAGCCCACCCGCCCATCCGGTAGGTGGAAAGGTGAGGCCACCTCGCCCAGCGCGCGGAGCGTTTCCGGCTCACCGCCGGCCAACCGCACCCGACGCACTACCGCTGGTGGGCGTGGCAGCGAATCTGCGGGGTTCCATGCGTCCCGCTCGAACCGCAGGTAGACCAGCGCCTGGCCATCCCGCGCCCACGTCGGATTGTCCGCCCAGGACTCGTGCGTCAATTGGATGATCGCCCCGCCGGCTAGCGTGAGCACGAAGATGTTGCCCTCGCTACCGTCGCGATCGGACTGGAAGGCCACGAGCTTGCCGTCCGGCGAGATCGCCGGGTCGTCGTCGTAATACGGGCCGAAGGTGAGCTGCTCTGCCTCACCGCCCTTGACCGGAAGGCGAAACAACTTGCCGAGCATGCCAAAGATCAACCATTCGCCGTCGGGCGAGACGGCGACATCCGGGGCGGTGACCTGCGTGGTTTGGAACTCGATCGTGCGCCAGCCATCCGCTTGGGCGGCTGCTGGGCTCGCGACGGCGATCGCAACCAGTAATGGCAGGAACATCCGGATGGCGCGGCGTGCGGGCACGATCATGGCATGGCCTCGGGAGGTTCGCGTTGGTCTATAGAATACTGATGCTCAGGTTAGGCTGCCAGTTAAAGATCTAGAACAGAGTTTCTAGGCGTCGAAGCTCCGTCCACAACGACTCCTCGACTGCCTCGGCCAGCAAGGCGATTGCGTCCGCCTTGCGCAGGAGACCTCGATAGTCTGCATTGCGGAATGACATCGCGACAACGCGGCGAGGCGTGCCGGAGTCGCGAAGCAGTCCAGGTTTGTGAGCGATTAGGTCGGAGTGCGCGAACAACGTGTCGCGAACGGAAACGAGTTCGTCGTGAAGTGGGCGCATCGTGCGGGGCACGAACCGTAGCGACAGGAAGTGTTTTCCTCCCTCGGGCCTCTGGCTCCCGCTGAAGGGGCGCGAGTAGGTGACCACGACGTCGCGTAGCAATGGAAAGCGGACGTCGTCGCGCCGATATCGCCGGAGGACCGCGAGTCCGTGCCGGATGCTGTCCATGTCAATCGTGAACAATCGATAGAGGAGGTACTCAGTGCGCGCCCGTGACGCGTCGGTACGATGTTCTTGCATTCTCACGCCGACATGGTGGTGGTCAGCAACGTCCGGTTCTGTTGCAGCCGATTCCATAAGATGCGGTGG
>JANOOP010000314.1:0-1853 GCA_031421415.1 Candidatus Eiseniibacteriota bacterium | reverse complement strand
CCTACCGGAGCTCCCACGTCTCCCCTTCCACCGGGATGCGGACCATGGCCGGATTCGGGAGGCCGGCGCGGAGCGCTTCGGCCCGGGTCAGATCGGCGTGAACGATCGCGATTCCCCCCGGGGCGCCGCACGCGCGCGCCTGCGCGACGAGTGCGGGATGGTCCGCATGCGCGCTGAATCCGTTCAGGACTTCGATCCGCGCGCGCACCGTGAAGAAGTCACCCAGGATCCGGACCTCCTCGCGCCGATCCACCAACCGCTTCCCGAGCGTCCCTTCGGCCTGATAGCCGACGATTACGATCGTGTGGCGCGGATCCTCCACCGTGTGCCGCAGATGATGGAGGACTCGCCCCGCCTCGCACATGCCGGAGGCCGAGATCGTGACGAAGGTTCCCGTGCGATCGTTCAGGCGCTTCGACTCCTCCGCGTCGCGGACGAGTTTGACACGCCGCATGCCGAGCGGGTCGCCGCCGCGGCGGAGCGCGCCGGCGGTCTCCGCGTCGTAGAGCTCGGGGTGGCGCTGGACGATCTCCTGCACGTTGGCCGCCAACGGACTGTCGATGACGATCGGAATCTCGGGAACCCGGCCCGACGTCATCAACCGGTCGAGCGCGTGGACCACCTCCTGGGTGCGGCCGACGGCGAAGGCGGGAACGACGATCCGCCCTTTCCGCGCCACGGCGTCGACCACGACCCGCTCCAGCGCCACCAGGAGCGAATCCTCGGTCGGGTGCTCCTTGCCGCCGTAGGTTCCCTCGGTGATGAGGTAGTCGGCCGCCGGGAGCGGCGCAGGATCCTTGAGGATGGCGCGGCCGGGGCGGCCCAGATCTCCCGTGAAGACGAGGCTTCGTGGACGGGCGCCCTCGTTCCACCGCAGGAAGACCGAGGCCGATCCGAGGATGTGTCCCGCTTCGTGAAACGAAGCTGCCACGCCCGGCAGCGGCTCGAACTCCGTGACGTAGTCGTGCGTCACGAAGCGCGCCAGCGCGCGCTCCACGTCGGCCGTGTCGTAGAGCGGCTCGACGATGCCGCGACGGTCGCCCCGGTCGTCACGATTCGCGCGGCCGTCCGGCTCGCGCCTGTGATTCCCGCGGTGCCGGTTCAGGTACTCTGCGTCCTTCATCTGGATGTGCGCGGAGTCGAGGAGCATGGCGCGGCAGAGGTCGGCGGTGGCGGCGGTCGCATGGATCGACCCTTTGAATCCCGATTTCACGAGGAGCGGGATCGCGCCGCTGTGATCGATGTGGGCGTGGGAGAGAATCATGGCGTCGACCGACATGGCCGCGAACGGCAACGCGCGGTTTCGCGCTTCCGATTCGGCGCGCCGGCCCTGGTAGAGCCCGCAGTCGAGGAGAATCGTCCCCGACCGGCCGCTCAGCAGATGCTTCGAGCCCGTGACGGTGCGGGCGGCCCCCCAGAACATGGCGCGCACGAGCGCTAGTCCCCGGGGTAGAGATGGATCCCGAGGCTCACCTCGCCGATCGAGGTGAACTCGGAGTTCGCGATCTCTCCGTAGGCGCGGACCGACCCGTCGATGGAGATGCGCGGCCGGAGGAAGCGTTCGAACCCGATGCCCGCCGTGAGAAACGCCCCTTCGTTCACGCGTGACGCGTTCTCGTTCGTGAAGACCACGGCTCCGAGAGATCCGCTCATGGTTCGAACGGATCGTAGGGTGGTTAAGGGGGCAGGCTCCACCACGTACTGGCACTTGCGTCCGGCCACGGGTCGGATGACCTCCATGTTGATGGGGCCGTTTACCACGTCAGACGAACAGCCCAAGGCAAATATCCCAAGGCTCCAAATTAAGTTACGCAACTGCAACATCCACTTCCGCATCCGCAAAGGGCCCTCGC
>JANOOP010000313.1:0-15143 GCA_031421415.1 Candidatus Eiseniibacteriota bacterium | reverse complement strand
GGCGGGGTCGAGCGTGACCTGGGTCTGAAACGCGGGCGATCCGGGGATCGGAGATTCGACCTGAAGGCGCCAGCCGCGAGGAAAGCCGGGCGGGAGCGTCTGGGCCATCGGGTCGAGCGATTGGGCTTGCGGGTCGAGCGGATCGAAGAGGAGGTCGGCGCCCGCAAGGGGAGCCAGGGAGAGGAGTGCGGCCGCCAGGGCCAGCGCCGCCGCGCGCGCGCCCCACACTCCGGGCATGCCGGTGCAGGCCCCCGGCGGGCCTGGCCACACCCCAGGCCATACCACAGAGCGGCGGATCAGAGAGCGGCTGACGATTCGAGCGATGGGCATCCCCTCACGCGCTTGGGCCCCCCCGGGCAGGTCGGGGCCCACGACATTCCTTGTACCCCTCGCGACCGTCGAAGTTCGAACCGGAACCGATTCTCTCGGAAGGAGTTGGAATCCACCCAGAGGATTGCGCCGGGTCGGCGGTGCTCCCTATACTGCGCTGAGGCCGGCCGAGGCCCGCCTCGGCGAACCGAATGAGAATACTCGAACGATACGTCCTCCGCGAGCACCTCTTCCCGTTTCTCATCGGGTTCAGCATCGTCGTGTTCTTGCTGACGCTCGATTTTCTCTTCGACCTCGTGGACCTCGCCATCGGAAAGGGCGTGAGCCTCGGCATCGTCCTCGAACTCTTCGTCCTCTCGCTCGGCTACATGGTGGCGCTGGCGTTTCCCTGCGCCGTCCTCATCGCTTCCCTGGCCGCGTTCGGGCGTCTCTCCCAGGACAACGAGATCTCCGCCATGCGCTCCACCGGCGTGAACCTGGCTCGCATCATCGGCGCGCCGCTCGGCGCGGCGGCCGTGCTGGCCGGGCTCCTGGTCTTCTTCAACAACCAGGTACTCCCCGAGTCGAATCACGCCCTGGCGAGCCTCATGTCCGACGTCAGTCGCAAGCGCCCCACCGCACAGATCACCGAAGGAGTCTTCATCGACGCCTTCGAGGGCTACAACATCTTCGTCGAGAAGGTGAACAGCCGGACGAACGAGATTCGCGGCGTGAAGATCTACCAGCTGAGCAGCACCGCGCGTCCGACGACGATCCTTGCGGAGTGGGGCAGGATCCTCAACACGCCCGACGGCCGCGTGATGACGCTGGAGCTGCACGACGGGGAGATCCACGAAGTTCCGCCCAACGAGGAGGAGCGGACCTATCGCCGGCTCATGTTCAAGACCCACCTCATCAATATTCGGTCGCCCGGGACCGATCTGGAGCGGAGGAACAAGTCCGCTCGCGGCGACCGAGAGATGAATCTGGGCATGATGCAGAGCGCCATCCGGCTGGTGCGCCTTGACTTGGGGGAGGCGAAGCGGGCCCGAAACCAGATTCTCGAGAGCGCCGGATACGACTCCTACGACGAATTCGTGCGGGCGGCGGTCCCGCACTCGGCCCCGCGCGGCATCCAGGCGTGGCTCCGGAACGCGCTTCGGGCCCTCGGCTCGGTCGGCGTGATCGCCACCGGTTTCCCCGAGCGGGCGCATGACGGCGCCGCGCCGGCAGTCCGGGTCATCTCCCCCGTGACCATGGACCTGATCCAGATGCGTCAACTCGAGATCGACGGCCTGGAGCGGCGGGCGAACAGCCTCGAGGTGGAAGTGCAAAAGAAGTTCTCGATCCCGGCGGCCTGCCTCGTCTTCGTTCTCGTCGGAGCGCCGCTCGGCATGCGCGCCCGGAAGAGCGGCATGTCGGTGGCGTTTCTCTCCATCCTCTTCTTCGTCTTCTACTACCTCTGCCTCGCCGGGGGCGAGGAACTGGCCGACCGCCGGATTCTGGTGCCGTGGTTCGCCATGTGGGCGCCGAACATCGTGATTGGCGCGATCGGCGCGTACCTCACGCTCCAGGCCGCCGAGGTGATCCGCCGGCCAAAGCGCCGCCGGCGCCCCAAGCACCCGCACGCGCCGACGGCCCCGGCATGAAAATTCTCGACCGCTACGTCCTCCGCGAGACGCTCACGGCGCTCGTGGCCGCGCTCTTCTTCTTCGTCGCGGTCTTCGTCGTCGTCGACGTCTTCGAGAAGATCGACACCTATCTCGACAACCACGTATCTGTGCCGGTCGTCGCGGCCTACTACGCCATGGGCGTCCCCGGCATCGCATTGCAAGTATTGCCGATGGCGATGCTCCTCTCCTGCCTTCTCGCGCTGGGACAGTTGGCGCGGACGAACGAGCTGAACGCCATGCGAACGGCGGGCCTCGGACCGGTGCGCATCGCCGCTCCGCTGATCGCCATGGCGGCGCTCGTGAGCGTGCTCGCCTTCACGGTGAACGAGATGGTCCTCCCCGACCTGAACGCGCACCGGATCCGCCTCTATCGCGGCGAGATCAGGAAGGAGAATCTCGAGGGTCCCCAGGCGCGCACCAACCTCGCCTACCTCGGCTCGGGGGGCCGGACGTTTCTCATCCGCTCCTACCTCATCGCCCCGAAGGAAATGCGGGAGGTCGTGATCCAGGAGGTGCGCGACAACGCACTCACGGGACGGATCGACGCCGCCACGGGGCGGTGGGAGAACGGGCGATGGGTCTTTCGGAACGGCTACACGCGGCGCTTCGACAAGAGCGGGGAGACGGCTGCCCAGTTCACGGAGCTGACGATTCCGGGGCTGAAGGAGCGCCCCGAAGACTTCGCCGAGGCGGAGGAGGATCCGAAGGGGCTTTCCTACTGGCAGCTGGAGGACTACATCGACCGACTTCACCAGAGCGGAAGTCGCGTGCAGAAATACCTGGTGGAGCTCTACCTCAAGATCTCCTTCCCGCTCGCGAACCTGATCGTCGTCCTGATCGGCGTGGCGCTCGCGCTGCGGAATCGCCGCGGCGGTCTGGCCATCGCGTTCGGGCTCTCGGTCTTCATCTCGTTCGTCTACTACGCGCTGATCCGGACGGGACAGGCTCTGGGACACAACGGAGCGCTCCCGCCGATGCTGGCGGCATGGCTCGGAAATCTGGTCTTCGGCCTGCTGGCGCTGGAGTTGTTCCGGAGGGCGAGGCGGGGAGGATGACGTCGCGCCGGCGCCCGGGGCGCCGTCCGGGGGCGGCCTAGCGGCCGTTCATGATCCTTCCGTCGCGCAGGAAGGGGACGACCGGGATCGAATCGACCGCCGCGCAGATCGGCAGGTCGTCTTCGAAGCCGAGTTCGATCAGGTAGCGGCCATGGTCGCTCCGGCGCAGAATCGCCTCCGGGCTGCCGCCGTGCGCGCGATCGTAGGCCGCGGCAAGCTCCGCCGCGTCGTTCAGAACCGGCCGCCCGCCCGTGCCGCCTTCCGTCAGCCGCCGCACCAGCGCCCCCGCGCAGGCCGTGTCCTCCAGCGAGAGCCGTCCGTTTCGCCCCGCGCAGACGATCGTGAGGTCGGCGCCGTCCAGGCGCACCGCCTCCGCCACCGCGCTCACGTTCACGTAGGAGAGGAGCCGCTGCTCGCGGCCCACCAGGAGCCCCGACATGACGGGGCTCGCGTTCGTGGAGGCGAAGAGAATCGTCTTCCCCTCCACGCGGCCCTTCTCGTACTCGCGCGGCGAGTTGCCCAGATCGAACCCGTTCACCTTGACGCCGTCGCGCTCGCCGCAGAGGAGCCGCTGCTTCGCGTCCATCGTCTGCGCCAGCCGCATCGCCTCCTCCACCGTGCCCACCGGGATCACCTTGGTCGCGCCGTTTCGGAGCGCCGTGGCGATGGTGGAGCAGCTCCGGAGCACGTCGACCACCACGAGCTGCCGCTTCTCCAGCGGCGCGCGCTCGGCCTCGTGCGGCGTGACGTGGAGGTCGATCCGGCCCAGGGTCGTCACGAAGCCGCCGGAGCCGGCGGTGCCACCGCGTTCGCCTGGAGCCAGGATTCCAGGTAGCCGGTGTGGATCTCCCCCTTCAGGAACCCCTCGTCGGCAAGGATGCGGCGATGAAACGGGATGGTCGTATCGATCCCGTCCACCACGATCTCCAGGAGAGCGCGGCGCATCCGCGCGATCGACTCGTCGCGGTCGCGGCCCCAGCAGATGATCTTGGCCACCATGGAATCGTAGTGGGACGGCACGGTGTAGCCGGAGTAGAGATGGCTGTCGACGCGCACCCCCGGTCCGCCGGGCGCGTGGAAATATTTCACGAGGCCCGGGGAGGGCCGGAAATTCCGATCGGGGCTCTCGGCGTTGATGCGGCACTCGAGGGCGTGCCCCTGGAAGGCGATCTCCGACTGCTTCCAGGGAAGCCGGTCCCCCGCCGCCACGGCGATCTGCGCCTTGATCAGGTCGATCCTCGTGACCTCTTCGGTCACCGGGTGCTCCACCTGGATCCGGGTGTTCATCTCCATGAAGTAGAACTCGCCGTTCGGGGCGAGGAGGAACTCGATGGTGCCGGTGCTCTCGTAGCCGATGGCCGCGGCGGCGCGCACGGCCGCCTCGCCCATCCTGGCGCGGAGTTCGGGCGTGAGGGCGACGCTGGGCGATTCTTCGATCAGCTTCTGGTGCCGGCGCTGGATGGAGCACTCGCGCTCGCCCAGGTGGACGATGTTACCGTGGCGGTCGCCGATGATCTGGAACTCGATGTGGCGCGACTTCTCCACGTAGCGCTCCAGGTAGACCTGACCCGAGCCGAAACTCGCCTCCGCCTCGGCCTGCGCGGTCAGGACGCCGTTTCGAAGCGACGCCTCGTCCAGGGCGACGCGCATCCCCTTCCCTCCGCCGCCCGCGGCCGCCTTGATGATGACCGGGTAGCCGAGCGCCTTCGCCGTCTCCACCGCCTCCTCGGGCGAGTTCAGCACGCCCGCGCTGCCGGGCGTGACGGGAACGCCCGCGGCGACGGCGGTCTTTCGCGCGACGGCCTTGTCCCCCATGGTCCGGATCATCTCCGAGGTCGGGCCGATGAAGCGAATGTTGCACGATTCGCAGATCTCGGCGAAGTGCGCGTTCTCGGAGAGGAAGCCGTAGCCCGGGTGGATGGCGTCGGAGGCCGTGATCTCGGCCGCGCTGATGATGCGGGGAATATAGAGATAGGACGCCGACGAGGGCGCCGGGCCGATGCAGACCGCCTCGTCGGCCAGCCTCACGTGGAGCGACTCGCGGTCGGCCTCCGAAAAGACGGCGACCGTCTTGATTCCCAGCTCGCGGGCCGCCCGCACCACGCGGAGCGCGATTTCGCCGCGGTTCGCGACGAGGATCTTCTGGATCATCGGCAGGGTTGTCGCGGCCGGCCGCTAGGGGGCCGGCTCGACTTTCGCCTCGAACGACTTCCACGATTCGTCCGAGGTCGCGTGGATCCCCTTGATTCGCAGCTCGAACTCGTTCGGGTTCGACGAGTAGCGGAGCGCGTTCTCGAGGCTGATCTTCCCTTCCGTGTAGAAGCGCATGATCGACTGATCGAACGTCTGCATGTTGTATTGCGACACGCCGTCGGCGATGGCGCCGGAGATGAGCGACGTCTTCTCCGGATCGCGCAGGTATTCGCGGATCGTGGAGGTGACGAGCATCACCTCGCACGCCGGCACGCGCCCCTCGACGTCCGAGCGCGGGATCAGGCGGAGCGCGATGACGCCCTGGAGCGTTCCGGCCAGGAGGAACCGGATCTCCTCGTGCTGGTGCGGCGGAAAGAACGAGATGATGCGATTCACCGTCTGCGCGGCGTCGATCGTGTGGAGCGTGGAGAAGACGAGATGCCCGGTGTCGGCCGCCATGAGCGCCGTCCGCATCGTCTCCGCGTCCCGGATTTCGCCGATCATGATGACGTCGGGATCCTGGCGGAGGATGTGCTTCAGCCCCTCGTGGAACGTGTCGGTGTCGAGACCGACCTCGCGCTGGGAGATGCACGACTTCTTGTCCCGGAAGAGGAACTCGACCGGATCCTCGATCGTGATGATGTTCCTCGCCTCGCGGCGGTTCACGCTGTCGAGCATGGCCGCCAGGGTGGTCGACTTCCCGGAACCGACCGTTCCGCAGACGAGAACCAGCCCGCGCTGCCGCGAGGCTATTTCCTCGACGATGGCCGGCAGGTGCAGGTCCTCGAACGCCGGCACCGTGGCCGGCACCTGCCGGAAGACCATCGCGGTGGTGCCGCGCTGCTGATAGAAATTCGTTCGAAAGCGAGCGAGCCCCGTGACGCCGAACGCGAAGTCGATCTCCTTCGTATCCTCGAACGTCCGCTTCTGCTTCGGAGTGAGGATCTGGTCCACGACCGCATCGAGATCGGTCTGCGACGGCGCCGGCTCGTCCAGCATGACGAGCTCGCCGTTCACGCGTACGACCGGCTTCGTCCCGACCTTCACGTGCAGGTCAGAAGCCTTCATCTCGACCACTTTCTGAAGCACGCGTTTGACGTTCATCCCGTCCTCCGGCGCGACCTAGGCCGCGCGGTCCACTTCCACCAGAAAGAGCACCTGGCCGTATTCCACGGGCGTCGCGTTCTCCACGAGCACCTGGTGGATGCGGCCGCGCACTTCCGATTCGATTTCGTTCATCAGCTTCATCGCCTCGATGATGCAGACCGTCTGTCCCACGTCCACCGGGCTGTTCGCCTCGATGTAGGGATCGGCGTCGGGCGCGGGGGAGCGGAAGAAGGTCCCGACCATCGGCGAGCGGATCGGAACCAGATTACGCGACGGCGCTTCGTCCGCGGGCGGCGCATTCGAGGCGGCGGCCGCGTGGGCCTGCGCCGAGCCCGCGGAGGCGGAAGACGCGCCGGGAGCGGCGGCGCTCAGGGCGGCTGTCTCGGCGCCGGGCCGGCGGATCCGCACCGACGTGAACCAGCGCCGGACCTCGATCTCCGCGAGATCCTCCTCCTTCATGATCTGAATCAGCTCCTGAATCCAGCGGCGGAGACTCATGACTTCCCCCCGCGCTTGCGGCGTGGACGGAAACGCGCCGAGAGCGCGCGAAGCGCCAGCTCGTATCCGACCGGGCCGAATCCCATGATGACACCGGCCGCGGCCGCCGCCGTGAGATTCACCTGCCGCTCGCGCTCGCGGGCGACCAGATTGGAGAGATGGACTTCGACGACCGGAATCGTCATCGCGCGAAGCGTGTCGCCGATCGCCATGCTCGTGTGCGTGAGGGCCCCGGGGTTCAGGACCACGCCGTCCGCTTCCTCCATGGCGATCTGGAGCCGGTCGATCAAGGCCCCCTCGTGGTTGCTCTGAAACGACGTGACGCGGAGACCCAACTCCTCGCCCAGCGCGGCCAGCCGTGCGTCGATGGCGGCCAGCGTGTCGCGGCCGTAAATCTTCGGTTCGCGCCGTCCCAGGAGATTCAGGTTCGGGCCGTGAAGGATCCAGACGTCGTGCGCCATCGCTACTTTCCTCCCAAGCGGCGGACCCACGTCTCGAACGCCGTGCGATTCCCCTCGACGACCGGGCGTGGTGGCGCGGGAGACGGGGGCGATGCGGGCGACGCGGCGGCCGCGGGCCCCTCATCCCAGACCGCCGAGCGCGTCGGGGCCCGCCGAGACCAAGTTTCGGGAGCCGCCTCCGTCGCGCGCGGCGTCGCGGCGGTCTCGGGCCCGGGCGCGGCGGCGGTCTCGGGCCCGGGTGTGGCTACCTCGCCCAGCGCGCGCACCTCCACCTGCCGGAGCGCGGACTCGAGGCGCTCCAGCGCGCTGACCTGGAACTCCTCCACGTCGAGCGACCCGAGACGATTGTGGAGTCCCCCCGCGGGGATCGCCCCGGCCGGAACCACCACTTCGGGACGCCTCGGCGCCTGTGCCGGTACGGTCGACTCCTTCTCCGTCGCGCGCTCGAGCGGGAAGTGGGGACCGACCGACAACTCCTCGGGCGTGACGATCAACTCCTCCGGCTCGGCAGGCGCCGCCGTGGCCGCGGCAAGCCCGGCCGCGGGCAACGAGGGCCGAAGCGTTCCGGAGTCGAACGTCTCGAACGTGCGAAGGCCGAGACCGAGCTCGGAGAGGTGATCCTCCTCGCGCGAAAGACGGATCGGCTGCCAGGAGAGATCGCCCCGCGACACGATGACCTCGGGCGGCCGGACTTCGGGATAGTCGCCCGACGTGATCTGATGGAGGGCCGACTGCGATTCGAGATCGCCGGGGTCGACGCGGCAGACGGCGCGGTAGAGGTCGGCCGCCTCGGCGTGCCGCCCCTCGTGCGAGAGAATGCCGGCCATCGACTTCAGGGCGACGACATTTTCGCGGTCGAGGGCAAGCGCGGCCTGGAACTGCTCCTGCGCTTCGGGCAGGCGGCCGTCGGCCAGGTAGCAGCGGCCGAGAACGATATGATCTCCCACACCTCGTCCGGGGCGGGCGCGGCGTTCCTCGCAGAGCCGGACGGCGTCCGACACGAGGCCGCGCGATAGGAGCCTCTCCGCGAGCGGCAGGTAGAGCGCCGTCGAGGGATCCGTGCTGACGAAATCTTCCAGGGAAACCGCTGCGCTGGGGAGCGCTTCCGTGCTCATGCGCCTCCTCTATGTTCCGCCGCGAACCAGGCTGGCGACCACCCGCTCCAACGGGGTAAGCGACGGCAACGCAATCACTTTAGCCTTGCCGATCGCGGGGCACAATACCACTCGGACGCCCGCGCGTCCACGCTTCTTGTCCCTCAGAACCGCCTGCCAGAACGAGGGCTTCACGGGACGCTTCAATCCGGTCGGAAGCCCGATCGCCTTCAGCATCGCCTCCACGCGGAGCGCCGCGATCGGATCGAGCCGCGTCTCCATGACGCTCAGGCGAAGCTCGGCCACCATTCCGACGGCCACAGCCTCGCCATGGTGAAACGCCCGATACCCTTCCGACGCCTCGAGTGCGTGCCCCACGGTGTGGCCGAAGTTGAGGACGCGGCGAATCCCCTTGTCGCGCTCGTCCTTCGACACGAACCACGCCTTGGAGACGGCGCAGGCCCGCACGAGCGGCGCGAGCGCCTTCGGATCGAGGCCGCGCCCGCGGCGCAGAAGCGACGCCAGGCGGACGAGAATGCTCGGATCGCGCACGACGCCCATCTTCACCACCTCGGCCAGGCCCGAACGGATGGCGCGGAGCGGAAGCGAGCGGAGCGCGTCGGGATCGGCGTAGACGGCGCGCGGATGGTGAAAGGCGCCGACGAGGTTCTTTCCCGCCTTCAAGTTCACACCGGTCTTTCCGCCGATGGCGGCGTCGGCCTGGGAGAGCAGCGTCGTCGGGACCGCGACCCACGAAAGGCCGCGCCCGAAGGCGGAGGCCGCGAAGCCCGCGACGTCGGAGACGACGCCTCCACCGAGCGCCACGACGAGGGCCCCCTTGCCGATCCCGTCCCGCGCCCACCACTCGAAGAGCCGCGCGGCGACCGCGAGGTCCTTGGAGGGCTCCCCTGGCGCCAGCACGTAGCGGCGCACGTCGTACCCCGCGGCGCAGAGACTTCGCCCCACGCGCGCGGCGTAGAGCCGCGCCACGGTCCGGTCGGTCACGAGCGCGACGGTGGCGCCCGGCGCGAGGGAGACGTCGCGCCGAAGCCGCGCGCCGATTCGGTCGAGGAGGCCCCGCTCCACGCGGACGGCGTAGCGCACGGGGCGTCCGGGAATTCTCACGGGAATCGTCGGCATGAAAGCCTCGCTCTGGCTGGGACCGCGTTCGGGGCCGGGCTCATTCGCGGCGCGACGGCTCCGCGGTCTCGGCGATGGCGTGCAGTTCTCTCAGGTACGGAAGCTTCGGCCTGCCCGGCGCGAAGACGGCGAGATCGATCCGGAGCCGCATCGTGCCGCGCGTGACCTCATAGTACCGGAAGGGACCGGCCGCGCTCACGGCGGCGTCCTCCCATCGCCCATGCAGCTGGCGCGTCGCCCCCGCCATGACGTCGGGCGACAGAAGCGGCTCGCTGACGTCGAGCGTCCGCTCGTCGGGCCGGAAGCGGATCGCCAGCGCCGCGCGGGCGTGGCGCGCGTCGGCGTCGGGAGGGCCGGTCGCGACGGCGAGGCGAAGGAGCCGCGCGGGCGGACCCTCCTCCAGGAGGAGCGCGGCTCGCGCCTCCCGGTCGAGACGAAGCTTCATCCCCCGCGGCACCCTCATGGCGATGCCGAGCCCTTCGGCCAGTTCGCGCTCCGCGCGCTCGTCGCGCGGCAGGGAGCGAATTCGCTCGCGCACCCCGGCGAACGTGGCGCGGTCCAGCGCCTGGAAGAGGCGATTTTGCTCGGCCTCGACGGCGGGAATCCACGCCTCGCGCGTTTCGGTCCAGACGATGCCGGCGGCCTGGCCGCGGAGCCAGAGATCGGGCGTGAAGAGAAAAGGCGCTTTCGGGCCGCTCCCCGATTTCGACGCGTCCGCCGCTTCGCCGTGGAGCATCGCGTGGAGCCGGCGCGCCGGTCCCGGCACGTCCTTCGCCCCTCCGTAGCCCACCACGATGACGTTTCGGGCGCGGTAGCCGCTCGCGTCGGCGGGCGTGACGACGCGGAGCACGTAGGCCTTCTCGTCGTCGATACGGATGGCCGTACGTTCCACGATGGCACGGAGGAGGAGAATCTCGGGGGCGTCGGAGGGAAGCGTGGTGATCACGGTCAGTTCGCGGCTCGATCCCTCCGCGAAGGGCCGTCCGCCGCACGACACGGTGAAGACGAGGAGGAGAGCGGGAAGCCAGGAGCGCATGGCGGCCGCAGGCTACCACACGGCCGGAGGGGGGACTAGCGGCGCGGCGTTTCGAGCGCCTTCAGGCGCTCCTCGAGCCGGCGCGATTCGTCGCGGAGCCGGTCGATGTTCTCGCGCAGGGCGCGCATCTCAGCCTCGCGCGGCGCGCGGCCCGCGGCGGCCTCGGTGGACGCCGTTTCGAGCGTGGCGACGATCGGGTGTATCTCGGCGTCGCGGAGAATCGTGAGCGAGATCTCGTCCCCCGGCCGCATGCCGCGGACGATCGACGTGATCTCCTCCGAGGTTCGCATCTCCTGGCCCTCGATGGCGAGGATTCGGTCCCCGACGCGGATCCCCGCCGTTTCCGCGGGACTCCCCGCCGCGACCTTCATCACGCGCACGCCGAGCGTGTCGGCGGGATCGACCCGCAGGCCGACGCCCAGAAACGCCTGGCGAACCGCGCCATGCTCGGCCAGGTCGGCGGCGATTCGGTCGACTTGGTCCACCGGGAGCGCCAACAGGACACTGTTCGGCTGCGGCCCCGCCTCGTCCTGGCTGGTCCGCCCGCGCGGGGTTTCCGCCCCCGGCGGTGGAGCCGGCGCGACGCGCCCGACGACCACGGCCACCCATTCGCCGTCCTCGTTCAGCACGGCGGCGCCGGTGGCGCCGAGGTAGCTCGGCGCGTCGATCTCCACGATGTCGCCGGTGAAGGGGAAATCGATCCGCTCGCCGCGTCCCGCCACGCGGCCCAGGGCCGCCTGCGGACGCGTGATGGAGACGTTGGAGATCACGGCGACCCACGAACCGACCGCGAGCGACCGAGGCGCGGCGCGGCGCAGCGGCACCAGGTCGGCGCCGGCGACTTCGAAGAGGGCGAGGTTCGACTTCCGGTCGACGCCGAGAAGGCGAGCCTCGCGCTCCACGCCCTTCCCCAGGAGGACGCTGAGCGTCCCTCCGGGGAGCGCCATGCTGGCGGTGGTGATGAGGCGGTTCTCGGAGGCGACCACGGCCGTCCCGATGAGCCGCTTCAGCTTGTGGCCGGGGCGCGGGGGGCCGTACCGCATCGGGTAGCCGACGACCGTCACGACGCTCCGATTCGCGGCGTCCACGCCGTTCAGGATTCCGGCGTCCTCGTCGGGGATCGGCTTCGGCTCGTCGATGGCGCGCGCGGAGGGCGCGGCGCCCAGCAGGAGGGCGGCCAGGAAGAACGCCGCGGCGCGGCGGGCCGGGAGGAGCACGCCGCGCTCGGGGAGGATGCGGCTAGAACTCGATGTACACGCCATCGGAGCCCTTGTCCGTGACGGGTACGAGCGACGACTGCTGCGGGTCGGAGACGACCCCGCCGCGCTGCAGGAAGAAATGGTCGGTCACGTACTCGTCGACGAATTGCGCGTCGGGATTCGGAAGCGCGGAGTCGATCTCGGCGCGATTCGTCGGAATGACGCGGTCGGCGATCTCGACAATGCCGTTGGCGTCGCCCCGGCGCGGCGCGGTCGCGCGCGCCCCGGCAGGAACGGCGCTCGCGAGCGTCGTGGCGGGGGGCGTGACCGTCGGCGTTTCATCCGCAGCGGAGAGAACCGGAGCGGTCGGGGACGCGGTGGCCGGAACCCCGGGGGCAGCGCCCGTGGAGCGCTCGGCCACGGCCGGCGCCTTCGTATCGTCCGTCCGCGGCGCGCCCTGGATGAGAACGACCGCCACGAAGACCGCGCAGGCGCTCGCGCCGGCGAGGAGGACGGGGCGGAGACGCTCGGGGGCGAGGAATCCGTGCAGCCACTCGATCACGGTCGGGCGCATCGCCTCGCCGGAACGAATGCGATCCATGAGATCGTCCTCGAAATGGGGGCTCGTCTCGACGGCCGAAGCCGTCACGGCTCCGTTGACGAGGGCCATGGCGCCCTTCAGCTCGCGAACCGATTGCGAGCAGCGGCGGCATCCGAGCAGGTGCGATTCGAAATGGCGTCTCTCGGCCTGAGTCAGTTCATCGTCGAGAAAGGCGGAGAAGAGAGATTCCGCGGACCGGCAGTTCATACGTCCTCCAGGGTCAGGAAAGGCCGGAGCCGCTCCTTCAGCATCAGCCGGGCGCGATTGATGCGCGAGCGCACCGTACCGCCGGGGATGCCGAGAATTTGCCCCACCTCTTCGTAGCTCATTCCCTCGACGTCCCGGAGCACGACCGCCTCGCGGTAGCGGGGGGGAAGTTTGCGGAGCGCTTCGGAGACCTTTTCCCGTATTTCCGTACGGCTGAGGTCTTCGTCGGGGAGGGGACTCGTATCCGGAAACGGCAGCCCCTGTCCCCCGGTTTCTTCCTCGAGGGCGTCGAGACTGAAGGTCCCCTTGTGGCGGACCCGGCTCCGGATTTCGTTCTTGGTCAGATTCACGGCGATGGTGAAGATCCAGGTCGAGAACTTGCCGCTCTTGCGGTAGCGCTCCCGATTGCGGAAGACGCGCAGGAACACCTCCTGCGAGATCTCCTCCGCGCGATCGCGATCGTTGATGAACCGCGAGACGAGATTCATGATCCGGCTGCGATACCGTTTCACGAGCGCGCGGAAGGCGATCTCGGAGCCCGTGGCACAGCGCTCCATGACGTCTTCGTCGCTCAGCTCGGCCAGGTTGTCGAGCCGTTTCAATCGGACTAGCTCCAGTGGCACGTCGTCGTCCTCCGGGTTCACGTTCTGTTACCCCGGGGCTCGGGCCAGGTTCCTGGAATCGGGGGGGTTGGACCGGCCCGAAACGGGGCCGGCTGGCGCGCCGGAAGCAGGCCGGGGCGTGAGGAGTCTACCGGCCCTGCCCCTGGAAGAGAGAGATCCCGGAGGCGCTGTTCCGGACGCGGATGGCCCGGGCCTTGGCAGCGGCCTCCTTCGCCTCGGAGTCGAGGCGGAGGCTCCGGCAGACGTCGGCCAGGACGGCATTGGCATCCAGCGAGGTTTCGGGGCATTCGGCGGCCCGGCGGAGAAACTCCCTCGCCAATTCCAGCTGTCCCCACTGATGACGGAGCCTGCCCAGCATCAGCAAGGCCTTGCCGTTCTTGGGGCTGAGCTGAACGGCCCGTTCCAGCTGGGGGATCGCCCGGTCGGGCTTTCCACGGGCCAGATCGGTCGCGGCGAGGAAGGTGAGGCATTCCGAGGTTTCTCCTCCGAGGTCGCGAAGCCTCTCGAAGGCCCACTGCGCGAGGAGCCGGTCGCCCATCGTGGAGGCCGCCGAGCCGAGCTCCTGGTAGAGCGAGGCGCTGGCGATTCCGCGGGAGGCGCTGTCCCGGATCAGGGCCACCGACTCGTCCGGGTGGCCGAGGAGAGCGTAGCACAGGCTGGCGGCCAGGACCTGCCGGGGCGTCTCGAGGCCGTGCGATCGGGCCGACTCGAGGAGGCTGATACCCTGCCGCGCGTCGCCCTTCCGGATTTCCAGGTAGGCGACGACCAGCGATTCCTCGCGCGAGACGCCCATTGCCGGAAGGAGCCGGCGATACTGCGTCAGGGCCTCGGTCTCGTCCCCCATGGAGACGGCTGCCCGGGCCCGGAGCGCGGTCGCCCTCGGGTCGGATACCGGCTTCACCAGCGCGATGGCGTCCTGGTTCTCCCCCGCCTGGAAGAGCTGACGGGCCGCCTCGATCCTGAAATCCCCCTCGGAGAACCCCTTCGCCGCCGCCCAGCGAACCAGCTGCCGGAACTCGCCCTCCTTCCCCTGCTTGAAGAGGAAGGCTCCATAGGCCGCCACGTCGGCGGTCCGCGTCTCCGGAAGCAGGGCGAGCGAGCGGAGCAGGGTTTCCTCGAGGACGGGGTCTCCGGTGTTCCGGGCAAGCGTGACGCCCAGGGTCAGAACGCGCGCATCCTCCGGCCTGAGCTCGAGGGCCAGCTGAAGGGCCTGCCTCGCTTCCTCATGCCGGCCGTCCTCGAGCGCCAGGCTCAGGATTCCGGTCGCGATCCACGAAAAATCGGGGAGCAGAATGTCGGTCCGCTTGAGGTCGGCCAGCGCCGCCTCGTAGTGGCGCGACAACTCGTGCGCCAGGGCGCGTAGCCCGTAGAGTTCCGGAGGCGCGCCGAGCTGCCGGAGCGGCGGAGTCAGGACCTGCACGGCGCCCTGGCTCTCCCCCGCCCGCAGGCGCATCCGGCCGACCAGCATGGCCGCGTTCACGTTCATGCTGTCGCAGGCGAGCGCTTTCTCGCCCCAGGCCAGTGCCTCGAAATCCTGACCGATCGCCTCGTGCAGGAGCGCGACGCGGGCATGCGCGAAGGCGCTCCGGGGCTCGAGCCGGGAGAGCGATTCGGCCCACGCGATGGCGGCTTCGGGTTCTCCCGCGGCCTCGGCCAGGGTGGAGCGGACGACGAGCGTCAGGTCGGTCGGAGGGAGGAGACGGTACTGGGCGTGCGCCTTCGGAACCGCGAAGGCGGCGAGGAGAAGCGCGACTACAAGGGGCGGAACCGCTCGGTTCAGTCGTTGGTCATCGCGCAAGGGTCGTCTCCCTAAAGGGTCCGAAAAGGGAATGAGGAAGGCCCGAGAGCCTTCCTCCCCTGATCGAGACGACGCCAGAATTATACCCTGCTACGAGTCTCCGCGCAAGGTCGATGACCCGGAAGCGACCGGCTTCTCGTGCGACGAGT
>JANOOP010000312.1:0-8259 GCA_031421415.1 Candidatus Eiseniibacteriota bacterium | reverse complement strand
ATGCCGAGGCAGTTCGGGCCGACCAGGCGCATCTTGTAGCGGCGGACGATGTCGCGGAGCGCGATCTCGCGCTTCGCCCCTTCCTCGCCGGTCTCCTTGAATCCCGCCGAGATGACGACGACCGCCTTCACGCCCTTCGTGCCGCACGCCTCGACCGCTTCCAGCACGCCCGCCGAGGGAATGACGATGATGGCGAGATCGACCTCGCCGGGCACCGCCTCGATGCTCGGATACGCGGGGATCGCCTGGACGTGCGTGGCGTGGGGATTGATCGGATAGACCGGGCCCTGGAAGGGCTGCTGGGTCAAATTGTGGAGAATCGCCCCGCCGATGGCGTCGCGACGGCGCGAGGCGCCGATCACCGCGATGCTGCGGGGACGAAACAACGGTTCGAGCGATGCAGGCATTCTGGATGTCACCTCCCGGAGCGCCCCCGTGGCGCGACCGGCGGGAAGTGTATCACTTCGGGGCGTATTCGCGGGGTGGGCCGGAGCCGGACGACTACGCCAGACCAGCCTTCCGTCTCGCCTCTTCCACCTGGCGGGCGAGCGCGACATCCTTCTCGGTGATGCCGCCGGCGTCGTGGGTCACGAGGGAGAGGGTGATGTCGCTATAGCGGATGTCGACGTCGGGGTGGTGATTCGCCACCTCGGCCAGCTGTGCCACGGCGTTCACGAAGACGACCGCTTCGGGAAACGAGGGGTGCGCGAACTTCTTCCGGAGGATTCCGCCGGTCACGCTCCACCCGGGAAGTGAAGCGAGTTCCTTCGCGAGATCGGCTTCGCTCAGACGCGGCACGGCTTCTACCACCGCCCCAGGAGGTCGGGATCGGGCATCAGTTCCGGCGACCAGGGATCGGGAAGGATTTCGACTTCGGCATCCTTTCCCGTCACGCGCTTCATCACATCCTTCACCTGCTGGACGATTTGCGGAGCGTAGGGGCAAAACGGCGTGGTGAGGAGCATCCGGACCACGGGCGGCTCCGCGACGAGATCGACTTCGCGGACCATCCCGAGTTCGATGATGGTGAGATGAATTTCGGGATCCACCACCTCTTCGAGGGCGGTGCGAACTTCAGCTTCGGTCGCCATGCATCCTCCTTCTCTCTAGTCGGGGAGCCCGATCAGGAGATCGTCCCCCTCCACGCGCACCGGGTACGACTCCACGGGGGCGATGGCCGGCATGCAGGTCGCCGCCCCGGTCTTGATGTCGAACCGCGCGCCGTGGCGCGGGCAGATCACTTCCTGGCCGTCCAGCTCGCCTTCCGCGAGCGGACCGCCGTCGTGCGTGCAGATGTCCTCGATGGCGTGGTAGGCGCCATCGAGACGATAGACCGCGATGTGGCGGTCCTCGATCTCAAAAACCTCGGGACGTCCGTCCGGAACGTCTCCGGCGCGCCCCACCTTCACGAACCGCGCGGTGCTGGCGCTCATGACTCGTCCTCCACTTTCAAACCCTGGATGCCGTAGACCCCGACCTTCAGCGTCTTGAGCGCGAGGAGCGCGCACTTGAGCCGGACGGGGCCGAGCTCGATGCCGAGCAGCTCGAGAACGTCGTCGCGATTCAGCGCCTTCACTTCCTCGAGCGTCTTCCCGATGATCTCGTCGCTCAGCATCGACGCGGCTGCGCGACTGATGGAGCAGCCCGTGCCGCTGAACTTCACGTCCTCGATGCGTCCGTCCTTGATCTTGAGATCCATCCGGATCCGGTCTCCGCAGAGCGGATTCGAATCCTCGGCGCTGATATCGGGATGATCGATGGTTCCCCAGTTGCGGGGGTTCTGATAGTGATCGAGGATATTCTGCCGATTGAAGTCGTCGAAGCTCATCGGTGAAATACCGCTTTCACCTTTTTGATCCCCTCCGTCAGCCGGTCGATCTCCGACGCGTCGTTGTAGACCGTGAAGGAGGCGCGCGCCGTGGCCGGAACGCCGAGCCGCGCGTGGAGCGGCATGGCGCAGTGATGTCCCGCGCGCACGGCGATCCCCTCCCGGTCCAGCACCTCCGCCACGTCGTGGGCGTGGATGTCGTCCACGAGGAAACTCACCACCGCGCCGCGGTCTTCCGTGACGGGAGGACCGTAGACGGTGACGCCCGGAATGGCCTGGAGCGCGCGCATCGCCTGGTAGGCCAGATCCCGTCCGTGCGCGTGGACCACGTCCATGCCGAGCGGGGCGAGGTAGTCGATCGCCGCACCGAGTCCGACCGCGTCGGCGAAGTTCATGGTGCCGGCCTCGAACTTGGCCGGCACGTCGGCCCACGTGGAGCGCTGGAGTGTGACTTCGCGGATCATCTCCCCACCGCCGAAGAACGGCGGCATGGCCTCCAGGTGCTCCCGCTTCGCGATCAGCGCGCCGATCCCTGTCGGGCCGAGCATCTTGTGGCCCGAGAAGGCGAGGAAGTCGGCGCCCGTCGCCTGGAAGTCCACCGGCAGGTGCGGCACCGCCTGCGCGGCGTCGAGGAAAACGAGCGCGCCGGCGGCCTGCGCGCGGCGCGTCAATTCGGCCACCGGGTTCAGCGTGCCGAGCGCGTTCGAGACCCACGTGAACGAGACGATCTTCACCGGCCCGTCGAGCAGCTTGTCGAGGTTCGTCAGGTCGAGCCGCCCCTGCCCGTCCACCGGGATGTGGCGGAGGATCGCGCCCTTCTCCTCGGCCAGGAGCTGCCACGGGACCAGGTTCGAATGATGCTCCATCTCGGTCGAGACGATGACGTCGCCAGGGCCGACGTTCTTCCGGCCCCAGGCGTTCGAGACGAGGTTGACCGACTCCGTGGTGCCGCGCGTGAAGACGACATCGCGCGCCGAGCGGGCGTTCACGAAGCGCGCCACCTTTTCGCGCGCGCCCTCGTAGGCGGCGGTCGCCTCCTCGCCCAACAGGTAGACACCCCGATGGACGTTCGCGTTGTGGAGCCGATAGAAGTCGTCGAGAGCCTTCAGCACCGAGGCCGGTTTCTGCGTGGTCGCCGTGTTGTCGAGGTAGGCGAGCGGCTTGCCGTGGATCTTCCGTTCGAGAATCGGGAAGTCCCGGCGAATCGCCGCCACGTCGAGGCGCCGCGCGGGCGCGGCCGTCGGGGTCATTTAGCCATCCGCCTTTCGTTCCACCGCGGCCGTGACGACCGCACGCAGGGAATCCGCGGGGATGCGGTCCAGCACCGGCGCGAAGAAGCCGCCGATCACAAGGAGTTCGGCCTCGTGCCGCGTGAGGCCGCGCGACATGAGATAGAAGAGCTGCTCGTCGTCCACCTGGCCGACCGTCGCGCCGTGCGTGCAGCGGACGTCGTTCGCCTCGATCTCGAGACTCGGAATCGAATCGGCGCGCGCTTTGTCGGAGAGGATGAGATTTCGGTTCGCCTGGTAGGCGTCGGACCGCTGCGCGTCGGGATGGATCTTGATCAGCCCCTGATAAATCATGCGGGCACGGCCTCGCAACGCTCCCTTGAAGAGGAGATCGCTGACGGAGTGCCCGACCTTATGATTCTGGTAGGTGTGGAAGTCGAAGTGCTGCGTCTCGCTGCCGAAATAGCAGCCCGAGAGCTTCGCCTCAGCCCCTTCGCCTTCCAGGAACATCTCGAAGTCGGCCTTGCGGAGTTTTCCGCCCAGCTCGGTTACGGTCCAGTGAAAGCGGCCGTCCCGCGCCACGCGGACGCGCTCGGTGCCGAAGTGATAGACGTTTCCGCCCCAGCGCTGGAAGGTGGCGAAGTGGAGCGTCGCCCCCTCGCCCACCGTGAGTTCGGTCACGCCGGCGCAGACGCCGTTTCCCGGCTCCCCGGCCGAGACGTACTCCTCGATGACGGTCGCCTCGGCCCCCGCCTCGAGCGCCACCACGATGTGGGGGAACTGGGCGAGGTGCGGTGTTTGCCGCGAGACGACGATCCGGACGGGGCGCTCGATCTTCACGCCCTTAGGCACGTGCAGGAAGGCGCCGCCGGTGCGAAGTGCGGCGTTCAGTCCCGTGAAGCGGTTCTCGTCCGGCCGCACGGTCGCACCGAGATAGCGTTCGACCAGCGCCGGCTGGAGCCGGGCCGCTTCGGCGATCGGCGCGAAGGTGATGCCCTTCGCGGCAAACTCGGCCGAGCGTTCGGCGTAGACGGTCTCGGAGTCGATCTGGACGAGCAGTGCGGAGCGCTCCTCGGCGGGGCCGATCGCCTCGTGCAGCGATTCGGGAAGCGCCGCCGCCGTGGCCACCATCGGATGCGCGGCGCGGAACGGCACCACGTCGTCCCACTTGAAGCTGGAAATATCGGTGCGCCGCCAAAGCTCTTCCAGACGGGTCGGGAACGGCGTGTCCTGGCAGGTGGCCCAGGCCGCGGCCCGCCGCTTCGCCAGGAAGTCGGAATCGCCGCTTCGCGTCGCGAGCGCGGCCATGTCTCCCTGCGTCATCGACCCGATCCTCGGCGCCACATCGGTCGCCGGAGCGCCGGTGTGGCCGGGGGTGTGGTCGTCGTTTCGGTTGGGTTCACTCGTGTCTCCTCGTTCACGCTGCCGGAAGCCCCGCCGGTCAACCGACCGAGCCTTCCATTTGCAGCTGGATCAGCCGATTCATCTCGACGGCGTACTCCATCGGGAGTTCCTTCGTGATCGGCTCGATGAAACCGCTCACGACCATGGCCGCCGCTTCGTCCTGCGGGATGCCGCGGCTCATCAGATAGAAGAGCTGCTCGTCCCCGATCTTCGACACCGTCGCCTCGTGCCCGATCGAGACCATGTCCTCCTCGATCTCCATGTACGGGTAGGTGTCCGAACGCGAGTCCTCGTCCAGGATCAGTGCGTCGCACTTCACCGTCGACTTGCATCCCTTCGAGCCCTTCGTGACTTTCACCAGCCCCCGGTAGCCCGCACGCCCGCCGTCCTTGCTGATCGACTTCGAGATGACGTTCGACGTGGTGTTGGGCGCGGCGTGAACCACCTTGCCACCGGCGTCCTGGTGCTGTCCCTTGCCGGCGAACGCGATCGAGAGAATCTCGGCGTGGGCGCCGCGGCCCACCATGTAGACGGACGGGTACTTCATCGTCAGCTTCGATCCGAGGTTCGCGTCGACCCACTCCATGGTCGCGTCCTCGTGGGCCACGGCCCGCTTGGTGACCAGATTGTAAACGTTGTTCGACCAGTTCTGAATCGTCGTGTAGCGGCAGCGGCCGCCCTTCTTCACGATGATCTCGACCACGGCCGAGTGGAGCGAGTCGGTGGCGTAGATCGGAGCGGTGCAACCCTCGACGTAATGCACGAAGGCGCCCTCGTCGACGATGATCAGCGTCCGCTCGAACTGCCCCATGTTCTGCGCGTTGATGCGGAAGTAGGCCTGGAGCGGAAGGTCGACCTTCACGCCCTTCGGTACGTAGATAAACGATCCGCCCGACCAGACGGCGCTGTTCAACGCCGCGAACTTGTTGTCGGAGGGCGGAATGATGGTGCCGAAGTATTCGCGGAATAGATCCGGGTGCTGCTCCAGCGCCGAGCCGGTGTCGAGGAAGATGACCCCCTGCGCGGAGAGCGATTCCTTGATACTGTGGTAGACGGTCTCGGAGTCGTACTGGGCGCCGACGCCGGAGAGGAACTTCTGCTCGGCCTCGGGGATCCCCAGCTTGTCGAACGTCCGCTTGATGTCGGCGGGAATGTCATCCCACGACTTGCCCTGCTCGTCCACCGGCTTTAGGTAATAGTAGATGTCCTGAAAATCGATGTCGCTGAGGCGTCCGCCCCAGGTCGGCATTGGCTTCCGCTCGAAGTGATCGAACGACTTGAGACGGAACTCGCGCATCCACGCGGGCTCCTTCTTCATATCGGAGATCATCGTCACGACGTCCCGGTCGAGCCCTTTCCGCGACTTAAAGATTGGCGCGATATCGTCGTGGAAGCCGAACTTCTCCCTGTAGCCCTCGCGGATATCGAGGACCGGCGGCTGCGGCTGATGGTCGCTCATCGCATTGCTCCTTGCCCGAGGGCGGTTAGGCTGCGCTCGCTTCGCGGATCAGGTCGTAGCCATGCGCCTCGAGCTCGTGCGCGAGCTCCGAACCGCCGGACTTCACGATGCGACCGTCCACGAGGACGTGAACGAATTGCGGCTTGATGTAGTTGAGAATGCGCTGGTAGTGCGTGATGAGGAGAACGCCCAGTTCGGGGCCGGCCAGCGCGTTCACGCCGTCCGAGACGATGCGGAGCGCGTCGATGTCGAGACCCGAGTCGGTCTCGTCGAGCACCGCGATCTCGGGGCGGAGCACCGCCATCTGAAGAATCTCGGCGCGCTTCTTCTCGCCGCCCGAGAAGCCGTCGTTGATGTAGCGGCCCGCGAACGACTCGTCCATTTTGAGGAGCGCCATCTGCTCCTTCACCAGCGCGCGGAATTCCTTCGGCGGCATCGGCTTCTCCTCGCCCGCCGCCTTCCGGCGCGCCTGGAGCGCCATCCGGAGGAAGTTGGCGACACTGACGCCGGGAATCGCCGTCGGATACTGGAACGCGAGGAAGAGTCCCTTCCGCCCGCGCTCGTCCGCTTCCCACTCCGAGATGTCCTCGCCGTGAAAGAGAATCTTGCCCGAGGTGATCTCGTACTTCGGATTCCCCATGAGGGCGTTCGCGAGCGTGCTCTTGCCGGACCCGTTCGGGCCCATGATGGCGTGGATCTCTCCCTTGCTCACCGAAAGGTTGAGTCCCTTGAGGATCGACTTTCCCTCCACGGCAACGTGGAGGTCCTGGATCTGAAGCGTCGGGGTCATTCCGTGTTCTCCTTCATCGGGCGCGGCATCCGCGCTTGGTTCGTGGCCGGAGCCGGCCGTTAGGCGCTGAAGCTTTCCCCGCAACCGCACGCTTTCTTGGCGCGGGGGTTGAGAAACTGAACGCCGGAACCCAGGAGCCCGCGCTGGTAGTCGACCGTGGTTCCCTCGAGAATCGCGAGCGAACGCGGATCGACGACGACGGTCAGGCCGTCGTACTCCAGCACCAGGTCCCCCGGACGCGCGGACGTGGTGAACACCATCACGTAGTGATACCCTGAACAGCCCCCCGCCTTCACACCGAGGCGGAGAATCTGGCCTTCCTTCCCCTCGCGCGCGCGGGTCTGCTTGACGTACGCGACCGCTCCGGGCGTGAGCACGACGGTTCCGGCCGCGGCGTCGGGCCGCGTCTCGGGATTCGGCGTGGTGGCTTCGGTCATCGGCTCTTCGTTCCGAGGGAGATCGTGACCCCCCCTCCGTTGGCGCCGCCCGGATGGCGCGTCGCGATGTGGAAGCCCGCGACGAGCGCCGGCTCCTCCTTCATACCATGATCCTCCGGACATTGCGGACAATCGTCCTCGGTCGTGCGGACCGGCTGACACTGATCGCAGGTATGGAGGTAGTGAAGCGTCTCGATCAGTTCCTGCTCCAGCGAGCGGAAGCGCATCAACTGCTCCCGCGTCTCGGTGAGGCGCGCCTGGAATGCCTCGCGCAGCACCCCCATGGCCTTCGGCCCGTAGTGGGTCGTCTGCCACTCGCGCAGAAGTCCCTGGATCTGGTGGAGCGTGAATCCGCTCTCCTGAAGCAATTCGATCCAGCGTATCTGGCGGAGCGCCGTCTCGTCGTAGAGGCGAAATCCGCCCTGCGAGCGGGCGGCGGGCGTGAGCAGACCGAGCTCTTCATATAGATGTAGAGCTCGGACCGATTTCCCGGCCTGTTTGGCGAGGTCGCCTACCTTGTGGAGCTTGCTCTGATCGATCATGTCCATGGCCTCACATGCAGTTAGATGCGTATCGTACCCTTACGTGTACGTTAGAGTCTATTGGAAATGTCGGACGGTTTCGGGCAGAGGTGAGCGGAAATCGTCATGGCCAGGATGTTTACGTTCAACTGCCTCTCATTTAATAGCTTACGGACATATCCCCAGGCCTGCCAGGGGGCCACCGGGGGCCTGAACCGGGAAGCACCCCGCTGGGGGGCTACTTTAGTGGTATCTTGGGACGCCGGTTTTCGGATGGATCCAGTGACAGCCCAGGAGGTTGACCGTGTCTCGACACCCCGTTTATCGATTGACCGCGATCGCCCTGCTGGCGGTCGGCGTGGCGCTGGCCACGCACGGCTGCGGCGGCAATGAAAAGAAGAACCCGATCGCGCCTGGCCCAGGCGGCGGCGCCGACGTCACGATCAATATCGTCGGAATCGCCGGGGCGAATTCATTTTCCCCCAGCCCCGACACCGTCACCGTCGGTCAGACGGTTTCCTGGAAGAACAACGACGGCGTGACGCACACCTCGACCGCCGACGGCGGCGCCTGGAACACGACGAATATCGC
>JANOOP010000311.1:0-15655 GCA_031421415.1 Candidatus Eiseniibacteriota bacterium | reverse complement strand
AGCGCCCCGCCACCCCGACGTCCAGCGCCCACCCACCGCGCGACGGCGAATCGGGGAGGAGCAGGTCGAGGCGCTCCAATCCGGCGCGCAGCGACACGGCGCGGGCACGCCGCTCGGAGAGCGAGAGCCGAAGTGTCCGTTCGCGAAGCGGGCCCGCGCCGACGAAGAGCGCGTCGAACTCAGCCGTGACGGGGCCGCGGACCGCCACGACCGAGATGGAATTCGCGGAGAGATCGGGCGCCGCGAAGAGCGTCGCGCGGGAGAAGGCAACCGCCGCGCCGCCGGGGCATTCGTCGCCGGAGCGCTCGGGAAGGAGCCACTGGCGCGGCCCCTCCAGCGAGACCGCGCCGAGCGACCCCGGCGAGGCGTCCCCCAGTTCGAACGCGGCCCGCGCGGGCGGGCAGGCGACCGCGACGAGGAGCAGGCAGAGCGTCAGAAGCGTCGCGTGTCGAGTCATCGGACCGCTCCCGCCGGAGCGGCGACCGCGATCGCCACCGACGCGCGCCGGGGCGGCCCCTGGGTGGATGAGGCTTCGAGTCGCGCGACGTAGAGCCCCGGCTCGACCTGGCGGCCCTGATCGTCGCGGCCGTCCCAGAGAATGGCGCCGCCGCCGCCGAAACGCTCCCCTGCCGCCAGGAGGCGCCGGACGCGGCCGCGCAGGTCGAGGATGGCGAGTCGCACCGTCCGCTCGGCGACGGCCGGCCCCAGTTCCAGCACGAGGGCGCCGGACTCCCCCGCTCCGTCGCGGCGAAGCACGCGGGCAGGGACGGCCAGAAGCATCGAGGGCGCCGGGGCGCCGTCGCGATAGGCCGCGACCGAATTCGGAGCACCGGGAGTTCCTCCGGCCGCCGCCACGGATTCGGACCAGCTTCGGCTCGACGCGCTCGGGAGGAGAGTCGAGAGCCGCTCCACGCTTCCGCCGCGGACGCTCCACCCCTCTTCGTAGAATACCGCGTCGCTCGGCACGCCGCCGTCGCCGATCACCCGTACGGCGTCGGCGTACGGAGCGATCGCCGCGGCGCTGGAGGCGCCGTCGTTCAGCGCCGACCACCCCCGCTCGGTTGCGAGGAGGAGGCTTTCGGGAATGGCGAAGCGCGCGGAGAAGCGCGCGGGGTCGGAGGCGGCCACCCGCCGCTCGCCCGCACGGGCCCCTCGGCTCCCCCCGCGCGTGAGGAGTCGCCGCGGCGCGCTTCCCGCGTCTCCGAGGGAGAACGCGTCCCAGGCGGCGATGTCGGTCGTGGCCAGGAGTTCGACCCACTCCCCCGCGCCCACGTCGCGGTAGGCGAACTCCTCGATCGCGACCGGCCCGACGCCGCCTCGCGCCTCGACGAAAGCCGAGTCGGGCGTCAGGGCAGCCGCGGCGCCGAACGCCGTCGACGCCGGCCCCGCCACGAGGCGGCATTCGAACGGACCGACGCGATCGGGCAGGAACGCGTGGCGGACCCGCGCGCTATCGCCGGCGGCCAGGGCAGGTCCCGCGATCCGCCCCACTTCGATCCAGGACGCGACGAGATCCGGCGGCGCTTCGTCGCCAGGAGAACGAATCGAAACCGCGATCTCCCACGCGCCCGCCTCGAGCGCGCGCGTCCCCCGGTTCTCGACGCTGGCGCGGGCCGCGCATTCCGCGCCGGGCCAGACCACTTCGGGGCGGAGCGCCGATCCGGAGAGCACGACGCGATAGGGGGGATGGTTCGCGACGCCGGGTGTCGGCCTGGCTGCCTCCCAATCGGAGTCGTTCCGATCGGTGTCGAGCCCGTCGGCGCGGCGCGACAGGCTCTCGCCCGAGGCCACGTCGAGCGCCGGCGCCCCCTCATAGAACTCCGCGGCATCGAGCGATCCGAATCCGACCCGATCGAGCACGACGACGCCGCGCATGAGGCGGATCGCGTCGGGACCGTTCTGGATCGCCCCCAGAAGTCGCGTGGCGCCGACGAGAAACGCCGCGAGGGGCGGGACCGTGTCGCCGGCGCTTCCCGTGAAGATCGTGCTCCACGACCCGGCGTGCGCGCCGTCTCCCGCTTCGATCGCGACCCCATCGAGCGGTTCGGGAAAGAGGGAGCCGTTCCAGAGCTCCACGAACTCCGCGCCGGCGTCCTCCCCCGCCGGATCGTAGAGCACTTCGTTGAGAACGAGCGCCGACTCGGCGCCCATGGCATGGCGCGCGCCGGAGCCGGCGAGCGCGGCGAGCAGCAATGCGGCGACGATCGCCTTGGAGCGAAGAAGCGTAGGCACGGTGGATCCCTCCCGCGGTTACGGGAGGCGAGGGGGAGCAATCGTGACGAGAAGCCGCGATCGGGGCGCGGCGCGTGAATCAGTCCGGGTAGGTCGGGCCGCCGGCCGGAATCTTCCTCAGGATGCTAGAGGAGATGAAAGCGTTTTCGAAGCGCCCACTCCACCGTGAGCGCGAGAATCAGGAACGCGAAGAGGAACGGATTGTGGAAGAGGTCGATCTCCGCCAGGCGCGCACGCGCGGCATCGGGGCGCTTCAGCCGCTCCACCACGGGCTCCGGCCGTTCGAGCGAGGCTGCCAGGCCGCCCGATCCGGCGGCGAGACGCTCCATCGTGGCCGGCTCGGCCGCGAGCGCTTCGTACTCCAACCCTCCCGCGCCGACGGCCACGCGAATGCTGTCGCGTCCAACCACGCGCCCCCCGCGTTCCAGCGTCGCGCGGATGCGGTGCACGCCGGGCGCGAGCGGAAGCGAACCGGTGAACGTTCCCTCTCCCGATGGCTCCAGTCGTGCCGCGACGGCGGCTCCACCCGTTTCCGAAACGATCGAGACCTTCGCCGTCGCCCCCGGCGTTCCCTCCGACGTGACGAGCCGGATCGGAACGCCAGCCCCCTCGGCGCTCACGTCCGGGGCCTCGATCCGCACCGGCCGGTCGTTCCCCGCCGATTCCAGCCATCGGCAGAGCCCCCCGAAGAAGGCCCCCTCCACACCGCCCGCGCTCAGCCCACCGGCGGTGAGCCCCCAGCGGTAGACGCCCGTGGCGTTCAGCACCGCGACCCGTCCGGCGCCGATTCGGCCTGTAAGCAGGAGCGGCACCGATTCCTCTCCGATTCGTCCCAGTAGAATCGGAGTCAGGAGCGATCCATGACCGATGCCGATGACCGGCGCCACGGGTGGGAGCGCGCTCCACGCCGCGGTCGCGCTCGCCGCGTCGCCGCCGAGCAGCGCGACCTCGCTGGTGCGGCCGGCCGGAGCGAGTTCCACCGCCGCGGAGACACCGGGCGCGTCGGCCCAGTTCCTCCAGACGATGCCGAGCGCTCTCGTCAGCGGCCCCTCGCTCGGAGGGGCTCCGCCCGGCTCGATCCAGAGCAGCGCGCCGCCACCCCGCTCCACGTGACGGAGAAGGGCCGCCGCGCGCTCGGGATTCAGCGCCCTGGCGTCGTAACGAATCGCCACCGCCGCCGCCCGCTCGAGCACCTGCTCGAACGGCATCGGCGATCCCGCTCCCACAATCGGCGCCACGTCCCGGCCGGCGGCGGGGCCGAACCGCGCCACCGACCAGGATGTGTCCTCCATGGCGCCGCGCGCCAGCGAACGAAGGTCCCAGTCCCAGCGGGACGCCAGGATCGCCAGCTGCCGGGTGGAGGCGCGCGCGTGGACGGCGATGAGCCGCGTCTTGTTCTCCCGAAGCGGATCTCCCGCGACGCTGTCGATCCTCACCTGCAAGAAATGAGCGCCGGGGCTCGCCGGCGTGTAGGGAAGCGAGAGCGTGGCGGTGGCCCCGGGGGCGCCGAGCGCGAACCTGGCGCGCGCGCGCTCGACGCCGTCCTCGAGGAGCCGGACGGTCCCCTCCGTCGCCGGACGATTCCCCTGGCGGATCCGAACCGAAACCGGCGCGGGCCGTCCGGCCACCGCCTCGGGCGGGGCCTCGACCCCGGCGAGACTGACCGACGCCGGATCCTCGCTCGCGCCGGTCCAGAGTGCGTACGCGGGCACCGCGCCACCGAGGGCGCGGTCGGGATCCTCGCCGCGATTGACGGCCCCGTCGCTCAGCACGAGGAGCGCCGCCACCGAGTCGGGGTCGTTCCGCTCCAGCGCGGCGCGGATCGCGTCGCCGAGCGCCGTTTCCCCTCCGTCGACGCGCGCCGAAAGGGGCGCCACGCCGCCGCGCGCGAACGGGCCGAGCTTCGCCCCGAAGGCCGCCACCCGGACGTCGTATCGCCCACCGAGCGACGCGGCGATCGCGGCCGCGGCGCTGTCGGCCGCCTCCCGGCGCGTTCTCCCGCCCGAGGCGTCGCGCACGGTCATGCTCCCCGAGTGGTCGACGAGCACGAGGAGGCGGTTCCGCGCCTTTCCAGCGATCGGAACCGAAAGCACGGGGGCGAAGGCGGCGATCAGGAGGCCGATGAGGGCCGCCAGCCGCGCCGCGAGGAGGATGCCGCGCTCCCGGGGAGCGAGCGCCTCATAGCGCGTGAGGTAGGCCCACGCGGCCACGGCGATCGCTCCTCCGATCAGGAGCAGCGCGATCCAGTTCGGCGATAGGTCGAGCGAGAGGTTCATGAGCGCCTGCGATCGCGATGGGGACTTGGATCTGGCACGGGGATGGCACCGGGCCGATGAGACGCGGGGGGAAACGCATCGTGGGGAGCCGTGCCGAAACGGTACGGGCTCCCCACGATCGGGTCAAGCGGTTTCGCGCGCCTCCGTCTCGCGCGCGGCCCGCGGCGCGGACTCAGCCGCGCGTCGTCGAGTCTAGGCGTTCTTCGCGGGTTCGGACGAACCGCTCTGCGCGTAGGCGAGGCGGCGTTCGCGGGTGTCGAGCTCCAGCTTGCGCAGGAGGACGTAGAGCTGCACCGGATTGAGCTCGCGGCCGCCATGCTCCGCGCGGCGGAGCTCCTTCTGAATCCGCATGAGGCCGTACTCGGGATGCTTCCGCGCGATCTCTCGAACAAGATCCTCGTCGGTGAGCACCGTCTCGCTCCGCTGCGGGCCGCTCGCGGCGCTCGTCCCCGTGCCGGAACCCTGTCCGCCCGATCCCTGCGAATCGGTTCCCGGCGTATTCGCGGGAACGATGGGGCCGAACGACGACACGGCCAGTTCGGCGTCGGGATACGACTGCAGAATGTTCTCGAACTCCAGCAGGTCGAAGACCTCGCGCACGTCGGGGATCATCCCGGCCAGCTTCAGGTCGCCGCCGTGCTCGCGGATCTCGCGGATCTCGCTGATGAAGATGCCCCACCCGGCGCTCGAGATGTACTCCACCCGCGCCAGATCGACGACGACGTGGTAGCGCTTCTCGCGAAGGAGCGCCTGAAGGCGTCGCTCGAGATCGGGGCTCGTGGTGGTGTCGACATACCCCGAGACGCGAAGCAGCGACACGCCCCGGTTCAGGGCGGCTTCTTCGACGTAGACGTCGATTCCCTTCATGCTCCCCCTCCTTCGGAATCCTTGGGCTGGGCCGGAGGCGTGCTCTGAAGCGCTCCCGCCAGCCTCGCCATACGGTTATCGGACATGTTCCCGGCCATCTGGAGTCTTTTCTCCCGGGTGTTGAGCCCATGCCGGCGCAGGACGTCGTAAACGCCGCGCTCCGAAAGCTCTGAACGACAACGGCTTGCGACCTTCAGTGCATCCAGAATCTTCTTGGCTCCCGCCAGGGGGTCGAGGCCGACCTGCTCGAGGATCGCCCCCTCCTCCTCCAGGCTCGCGCGGGCGAAGCGGAAGCGCCCGGTCGGCTCGTGAAGAATCGCCTCCCCATGCGATTCCACGCGGCGTTTCATGCGGTACCAGGTTGACGACGCGACGTGGAGCCGAGCGCACGCCTCGGCCACCGGAACGCCCTCCTGCTCGATCAGCCGGAAGAGTTCGCGGCGCTTCTCCTCCAGCCGCTCCTCGACCGCCACGCGCTCCTTCACCGCCACGAGGGTGATGTCGTCGTTCTGCGGCGCGCCGCCGGTGAACTCCACGATCTCCTCGTTCAGCTTGTCGGCGAATTCCTGGGGCGTCAGGTGCCCGTATTTCTTCAGGGCCGCCAGGAGGCGCCCTTCGCCGAATTGCTCCCGCGCCGGATTCATCGCCTCCGTGATCCCGTCGGTGTAGATGACGAGCATGTCGTCCTGGCGGAGGCGGAGCTTCTCGACGCAGATGGTCTTCCGGAAGAGATCCTGGTCGGGCGTGTTGATCCCGACCGGAATCCCCTTCGGCTTCAGGAAGTAGGTCGTGTCGGACTGGCCGCGATAGAGAATCATGGGATTGTGCCCCGCGCTCGCGTACGACACGTCGCGGTTCACCGAGTCGAGCACGACGTAGAACATCGTGACGAACATTCCCTTCTTCATGTCCTCGGTGACGAAGGCGTTCATCCTCGCCATGACGTCGGAGGCCGAGCGGTTCCCGCGCGCCTCCATGCGGAGCGCCGTCCGGATCATGGTCATGACCAGCGACCCGGGGACGCCTTTGCCGGAGACGTCGGCCACCACGATCCCTTCCGTCCGATCGTCGACGTGGAGGAAGTCGAAGTAGTCGCCGCCCACTTCCTTGGCCGCCTGGTAGAGGTAGCCGACCTCGAACCCTTCCAGCTCCGGCACTTTCCGCGGCAGGAGCGCCTGCTGGATCTCCTGCGCCACCTGCATTTCGCGCTGCAGGCGTTCCTGTTCCATCAGGTGCCCCTGCGCGGAGCGGAACTTGGCCGTCACCTCGTTGAAGGCGCGCGCGATGTCGTCGATCTCCTCGTTCCCCGATGCGCCGATGTCGGCGACCATCGTCCCCTCGCCGATCGCGCGCACCGTCTCCGAGAGGGTCTGGATCGGCTTCACGAAGATGTGGATCAGGAGCGCCGATGCCGCGATGCCGAGCATGAGCGTGAAGAGCGCGATCACGGCGAGCTCGGTCCGAGCGCGCGCCACCCGCTCGCCGATGGCGGCTTCCCGGACCGTGATCTCCACCCAGCCGACCGGCCGGACCGGCCTGTTCTTCGCGGCGGCGCCGGGCGGGCGGACAGGCTCGTAGAGGACGCGCGTCTTCCCGTCGGAGGGGGTAGAGCCGCCCTCGGGCGCCAGGTCGGGGAGCGAGCGTCGCGTGAAGAGTTCCTCGAATCGGTCCGAGCCCCAGACTCGTCCGCCGGCGTCGAGGACGCGGAGCGAAGAGACCTCGTCGTGCGCCTTTTGCATCGCGACGATCGACTGGTTGAGGAGGGTCTGGTCGATCGACATCGGCTCCGGCCGCGCCAGCGCCGCCAGTGCCGGGGCGCTGAGGGTGCGGCCTCCGTTTCGTGCCTGCGTCACGACGTCGTGCTCCACGCTCCGCATCTGCTGCATGAGGATCAGTCCGAAGCCGGTGACCACCAGGAACGTGAGCGCGCCGAACGCGCGCACCGTGTAGGTGAAGCGGAGCGACCGCCGCGGCGCGGAGCCCTTCTTCGGCCGGCGCGGTGCGCGATCGAGCCGCTTCGACATGGTGAGCGTGTTCGAACCGCCGCCGCCCATGTAGCGGACCTCGTCCATCAGCTGGTTCATCAGGAAGACGCCGAGCCCGCCCTTCCGCCGGGTCTCGACGTACATCTTGAGATCGGGACTCCGGACGCTTCGCAGGTCGAAGTTCTTTCCCGAGTCCCGGATCTCGATGGAGAACTCGCGGCCGTTCCCAATGATCGTGACGTCGATATCCCCGGAGGCGCCGTTGTAGCCGTGCTTCACGACGTTCGTGCACGCCTCGTCCACGGCCAGCTTCGTGTTGGCGAGGACTTTGCTCGGAATGAGGAGCTTCTCGCCGGCTTCCTGGACGAAGTCGCGGATCTCGGCAAGATGCCGCTCTTCTCCCGAGACGCGCAGATGGAAGCGGCGCGGCGGGAGCATGGGGCGCCCCTTCGGAAGCCGGATCATCGGCGCGCCTCCGCCTTCATCCGCTCGCGCGCCTCGAAGACGTTTCGGCGCGCGCTCTCGTTCAGCGGATCGAGGACGAGGATCTGCTCCCACTGGTGGAGGGCCTCGCGGTAGTCGCCCGCGGTGAACGCCTCCATTCCCTTGATGTAGAGATGCTTCACGCGCGCGTCGAGTTCCGGCTTCGGGGCGGAGAGCCGGCGCTGGATCCGTTCTCGCCACGCCTTCGCCTCGGCGCTCTGCGGATCGGACGACAGCGCGCGCTCCACCGATCGCGCCGCGTCGGTGTAGCGCCCTTCGGCGAACGCGCGCGACGCCTCGCTCAGGGAGCCGAGCGCGTCGATGCGGCGGGTCAGCGTACGCGTCTCGACCGCGCTCTTCCCGAAGGAGCTCTCGAGCGACTGCCACGCCGCGAGCGCGCGCGGATCGTCGGGAGCGAGCCGGAGCGCCGTCGCCGCCTCGTCCACGGCGGCCAGCACCTTTCCTGCGGCGCGAAGCGAATCGGTGCGCGCCAGCGCCCGCTCCAGGAGCCGCGCCCGAACCACATCCACTTCGGTCTCCAACGCGGCCAGGCTCTCCGGCGACGCCGCGCCAGCCCCGCCCGCGGCGGATGGCCGCGCGCGCGACAGAACGCGGGTCAGGCCCAAGGCCTCCTCCACGTCGCCCCGCGCCAGCGCCTCGCGGACGGACGCGGCCAGCGACGTCGCGGTCCGCCGCGCACTCTCCGATTCCAGCGATCGCCGCGCTGCCGCCGCGATGGCGTCGCGCGCCTCGGCCGCCTTCGCGATCCACGCCGGCTCTTCCGGCCGCTCCCGGTGGAGCACTTCGTAAAGCACCAGCGCCGCTTCCCAGTCGCCCCACGCCACCGCGTCCTCGGCGCGCTTCCGATCGGCGGCGTAGGCCGCGGAGTTCCGCGTCCGGAGCGATTCCTCGGCCGCGCGCTGATACTGCGCCAGGCGGCGGCTCTCGTACTCGCTCACGCGCTCCCCGAACCCGAGCCGCACCGCGAACTGCTGCGACGCTCCCTCCTCGCCCTGCAGCAGGGAGAGATCGACGCCGTAGCGGCGGTAGTTGACCCCCAGGCCGAGGACCGGCTTCCCGTTCTGGATCCCGGCCCGGATCGCGCCGAGACCCCGGTGCGCGACTTCCACGCCGAGACGAGGCTTCGTGCCCGCGCTTCCCTCCCGCGCCACGTCCGCCACGACGCGGAGCGACGCGCGGCGCGCCACGGCGAAGTCGGGACTCGCCGCGCCGAAGCGGAACGAGCGTGCGAGCGGGGTGCTCTCCCCGCCCAGATCGAGCGAGCCGGCCACGAAGTTTTGCAGCGAGAATCCGACCTGGCCGCCCCGAAACGGCGCCGGTCGATAGGTGAACCCGAGATCGGCTCCGGGCGCGGCCGCGGAGAGGTCGCCGAGCGACTGGCTCACGACCTTGAACGTGACGCCCGCGTGGAGCGGCCCGAAGACCCGCCGCGCCACGCTCGCGGCAAGCGAGGTCTCGCGGAAACCGATCGTCCCGAGCGGCACGTTGTTCTCGTCGTAGGCCTCCAGGCCCGAGGTGCCGACGCGGGCCACGCCAATGCCGACCGCGCCGAGGCCGGGAATCGGATACGCCACCGCCGCCAGGTCCCAGTCGGTGGCGAACGGGAGGAGTCCGTGCTGGACCAAGAGCGACCGCTCGTCCTGCATGGCAAGCCCGGCCGGATTCCAGTAGACCGCGGTCGGGTCGAGGCCAAGCGCGGTGAAACCGCTGGCCGCGCCCGTCGTGGGCCACGAGCCGGGCGCGGCGAGGAGGTTCGTCGATCCGGCCGACTGCGCCGGCGCGTTCGCCGGCCAAAGCGCGCCGACGGCCCACGCCAGGGCGAGCGCGGTGAGCGGCGCGATTAGGAGACGCCGAAGCGCGCTCATCGCCGCACCCCCACTTTGACCGACTCGTTCACGCCGCCGCCTTCAATCCGCGCGACGTAGACGCCCGGCTTCACCATCGCGCCGGCGCCGTTCGTTCCGTCCCACGGCACCTCGTTCAGCCCGCGCGCGCCGCCCACGCCGCCCGACGGGAACGAGAGTTCCCGCACCAGCTCGCCCAGGAGCGTCACGATCCGGACGCGAACCGAGGCGTCGGCGCCGAGGCGATACGCGAGGAGAACCGATTCGCGCCCCGCGCGAAACGGATTCGGATAGCCGTGCGCCTTCGCGAAGAGCGTCACGCGGCGCGAGTCGAGCGCCTGGAACGGAAGTCCGCCCGTCGCGCGCACCGGCACGGCCGTGCCCGTGAGGTTGTCCCGCGCCACGACGTCGCCCTCCGCGGCGAGCCGCAGCCCCACGTCGCCCGCTTCCAGGCCGGCAGCCAGGGTCACGTCGAGCAGCAGCGTCACCGCTCCCACGGAGAGATCGATCGGCGGCGCGAACGTGAGCGTCACCGGATTCGCGCCCGCGGGGACTGCCTGCGCGAGGAGCCCGCCGCCCGCGTCTCGCGCTTCGATCCGCGCGACGGCACCGCCGGGGACCGCCGCGGCGACTCCATCCACCAGCAGCGTCAGGGCCACCGACTCGAGGCGCGTGGAGGCCGCGCCGCCGACCGGGACGAGCGGATCGAACTCGAGGCTCCAGAGCCGGAGCGCCCCCGCTCCCGCCGCCGCCTGCTTCGGAGCGCCCGGATCGATGGCGCGGACCTGGAGCGCGGCCGCCGGCTCGACGATCCGGAGCTCCCCGGCCGGCGACGCGACGGGGACGCTCGCGGCGAGCGACCACTCGCTCCCCGTCGCCTCGATCGCGACCGGGTAGGGCTGGCTGGCGAGTGCGGGTGGGAACGAGACCGAGGAGAAGGTCAGCGTCGCCTGCGCCCCGGGGGCGAGCGCGAACGGCGCCCCGGAGGCGAAGCCGACCGCCGATTCGACGTTGTCGGTCACGACAAGCCGCGTCGCGGACGGATCGAGAACGAAGGGAGACCCGCCGTCGTTTCGAACCGCCGCGGCGATCGTGACCGTCTGCCCCGCGCGGATCGTGTCGGGAGACGTGGAGCCGGCGACGAAGGCGAGGAGCGCCGGAGCGCGCGCCTCCAGCCTTCCGGCCGAGACGTTCTCCTCACGCAGCCAGCCATCCTCGCTCCCGCGCGCCTCCAGCGTGGCGGAGGAGGAGCCGGGCGAGCCGGCGGCGCCAAGGGGCGCCGCGACGAAGTCGAGGGTCGCCCCGCCGCCGGCCGGTGCCGTTGCGGGCGCCGTCAGTGTGAGGGTCGCCGATACCGGATTCCCGAGGCGAAGCGTCGTCGCGGCGTCGAACGCGTAGTCGACCCCTCCGCCATTCGCCACCGTGATCCGGATCGGGCGAGTCTGTCCGGCGCTCACCGTGTCGGGCGAAAGCGACGCGACCGAGAGAATCGCCGGATCGAGAATCGTCATCACCGCCGGAGTCCCCGCCACGTCCGCCGCGAACGGTTGTCCCGATTCGCTCCCCCGGAAGCGGAGCTCCGCGCCGTACGCACCGAGCGCGGTCGCCGCGGGCACCGCCAGCGAGTCGAACGCGAGCGTCGCCTGGTCCCCGCCCGCCACGACCTGATTCGCGAGGAGCCGGAAGCGAAGCGTGTCGCCGGCGGCGTGGCCGAGCACGAGGAGCGTCTGGTCGCGGAAGAGCGTCACGTCGGCGCTGCCGTTGTTCCGGACGCGCACGGCCGGCGCGAACGTTCGACCGCGGAGGAGCCGCGAGGGAGCGGTTCCGCCCGCCACCGGCGACAACGATGCGCCCGAGACGACCGGCACCGGGAGCGGCGACGCGTTTGTGCCGGCGACCGCGACGGCGCCGTAGCGTACCCCCGCCGTCATCGAGACGCCGACCGTGGCGCCGTCCGGAATTCCCGAGGAAGGGACGCGCGCCGAGACGACGAGCGTGCTCGTCCCGAGCGCGCCGAGCGCGGCGGGGAGCACCGGGGTGACGCTGTTGACCGTGAAGGTCCCCTGCGAGAAGGCGAGGCTGGCCGACTCGATCACGGCCGCGGTGGCCGCCAGGTTCTCCACGCTGAACGTGAGCTGGAGATCGGCGTACCCCAGCGGAACCGGAGCGGGCGACGCGCCGACAGCCGTCACGCGGACACCCGCCACGTGAATCGACGCGCCCGCGAGCGTCGGGAAGAAGTCGAACGGTTCGCCCGTCGCGTCGCTCCCGACCGCACGAAGCGTCGGCGCGTAGCTTCCCGGCGTGAGGGCGGCCGAAATGACCGTGGGGGCGAACGCCAGGGTGGCCGACGCGCCCGAGCCGATGGCGACGGGAGCGCCGGCAAGCGCCGCGGTCACGACCGAGCCGGCCGGGCCGAACGAGAGCGACGTGCCCGCGTCGAGCGTCAACGCTCCACTCCCCGTGTTGGTCACGCCGACCTGGAAGGCCGCGGCGCTTCCCGGCGTCACGATCACCGGAGAGAGCGTCGCCGCGGAGGCCGCGAGCGTGGGCGGCGCCAGGTAGGTGAAGCCGAGCGATCCCGAAGCGCCCGCGGGAACGCTGGCGACCGCGAGCGCACCCGCTCCCGCCGCGGTCGGCGCGATGAGAATCGTGGAGGCCATCCCCGACGCGTCGGTGGCGAGCGAGGCGGCGGCCACCGTACCCGCGGTGACGGAGACGGCGAGCGCCGTTCCGGGCGCGACCACGTTGGCGTAGGCGTCTCGCACCGGGCCGATCGTCACGGTCGCGAGACTCCGGCCGTCGGCGGTCAGCGTCGTTCGGTTCGCCGCGACCGGAATCGCTCCCGAAGGAGCCGCCGGACGAACCGTCACCGGACCGCTCGAGCCTCCCACGCCTGGAGAGCCGGCGCGGTCGGCGCCGATCGAGGCGATCGAGCCCGCCACGGTCGCGGTGGCGAAGGTCTCGAAGAGTCCCCCCGCCAGCGTTCCCGAAGCCGGGGCGAACGAGACGCCCGGAACCGCGCGCATGATCGCGTTCGCGGCGTCTCCGACGACGAGGTTCCCCTGCGCGTCGAGCGGCTCGACGCGGATCCGCACCGCGATCCCTGCGATCCACGCCAGGGAATCGGCCGTGACCCGAAGCGACGCCGTGGAGCCGACGCTGATCGTCGCGCGGATGCCGACCGGAGCCAGCATCGCCGAGCGAACGTAGATCGAATCGACCGCCGGCGCCGTCGAGGGGGCAGCGTAGCGTACCGAAACGCGGCCGAACGCGTCGCTGCTCCCGCTCTGCGAGCCGGGACCTCCCGTCGTCGCCCCTCCCACCGGCTGAAGCGTGCCGTACGCTGGACCCGCGAGGTAAAGCGTCAGGAGTTCTCCCGGGACCGCGTTGCCGTAGGGGTCCCTCGCCGTGGCCGTCACCGCCGCCGTCTGCGTGGGTCCAAGCGTGAGCGCCCCCGGCGCGAGCGTGAGAGAGAACGCAGTGTCGGGCTGCGCCGTGGCGGTGAAGTTCACGAACGAAGAAGGGGTCGCCACCAGCGCCGCGCGGACGCTGTTCCCGGCGCCGGCAAGCGTGCCCAGCCGCCAGACGTCGCCGCTCGCCACGCCTGCCGCGTCGGCGACCGCATCGGATTCGACCGCTCCTCCGAGCACCGCGTCGACGATCCCGCCGCCCCCCGTCACCGTGAAGCGGACGACGGCGCCCGGCGTGAGATTTCCATACGAATCGCGCGCACGGACGCGGAGCGGCAGCGCCAGGGTGTCGGCCACGACGCCGCTCTGGGCATCGCCCGAGACGACGGCGATCTGGGTCGGCGGCGCGGGAAGGATCGTGACCGGCGCCGTCTCCGCGAGCGGGAGGCCCGGCCCGCTCACGCGGAGACGGATCGTCTCGGCGAGCGTGTCGCGCACGGCCACTACCGCCGTCCCCGAATCGGCCACGACGAACTGGTAGCGTGCGGCATCGCTGGCGGCACTATCGGCCAGCGTCCCCGCGGCCCCGGTGGTGAGCGCCCAGCGGACATTGTCGAGCACGGGGGTCGGCGTCGTCGTCCGGAGCCAGGCGCCGGGCGTTGCGCCGAGCGCGACGTTGCCGAACGCGTCGCGCAGCGTGAGCGTCACGTTCAGGAGCCCGCCGGCCACGATTCCGCCGGTCGAGTTCGCGATCTCGATCGACGACGCGGCACCAGGAATCACCGTCACCGTGACGGTATCGGCCCGCACCGAGTCGGGGGCCAGGCTACCGACCGCGAGAAACCGAACCGAGAGGGTCCCCGGCGTGGGACCGGCGTGAAGGGAGAATCGCGCCAGCCCGGCGCCGTCCGACGCGACGCTCGCCGGTACGACGATGCCGTCCCCGACGAGGACCGCGGCGGAGATCGTGGCGCCCGGCTGAAGATTGCCGAATTGATCCGACACCGCAAACCTGAGCGCGGTGGAATCTCCGGCGGCCAGACTCGGCGGCGGCGAGGTGGTCCGACCCAGCGAATAGGGTCCCGCGGGAAGCACGGTGACCGGGCCGTAGGTAATCCAGCGCAGCGGGGCCACGACCTCCCGCACCTGGATCGAAATCAGCGTCACCGCCGTCGGCGTGAAGGCGAAGCTCGTGGACGCTCCGACGAAGGCGACTGTGTCGGGCGCGATCCCCAATCCGCCCTGGATTCGAACGCTCATGCGCGAGCCGTCGGCACTGGGAGTCGGATTCTCGTAGAGGTCGCGCGCCGTCACGCGGAGCGTATCCGCACGCCCCGCCAGGAGCGGCGGTGCCGGACCCGCCGCGGTGTAGTGGTCGATCGGCCCCGCGACGAACGCGACCGAGGGGACCGCCGCGAGGAGAACGCCCTTCGCCGTGACCGAAACCGACGCCGTGGCGGCGAGCGTCGTGGTGACCTGGAAGTCGATCGCTCCCGATCCGTCCGTGGCGGCGCCGAGCGCGGCCACCGTCGCCGGAACGCCGGTTACGCCGAGGGCGATCGAATCGGCCGGAATCCCCTGAAGCGCGTGCCCCTGCGCGTCCCGCAGCGTGACGGTGACGGTGCTGCCCGAGGGGCCGACGGTCGCGGGAGATGAAGCGGCCGCAAGCGACTGGACCGCGTCGACCGCACCCGCGACCATGGCGACGCTCGCCGCACCCGTGGCAGTCCCGCGCACGGACGCGACGCTCACGCTCGCGCTCCCAAGCGCGGTGCCCGCCTGAAGCGTGAAAGCGATCGCGCCCGCGGACGCCTCGATCTGGATACCCGGCGTCCCGGCATCGGCGTCGGTGGCCACGATCGTCCCGAGATCGGTCGCCACGGTGTAGCGCTCGCCATCCTCGACCTGGTTGCCGTTCGCGTCGGTGAGTCCGGCAGCGCTCAGCAGGGCGGTCGCCGCGCCGTCGGCCGGAATCGCCGCCGGCGCGGCAGAGAGCGCGATCGCACCGGAGGGAACGCCCGCCAGGAGCGTCACCGGCGCGCTCCCCGTGGCGCTCCCCGCGAGCGATGCCAGAGAAACGCTCCCGCTCCCCTTCATGGCGCCGGCCTGGACCGATCCGCTCACAATTCCCGCCGCGTCGGTCACCCACTGGATCCCCGGTGTGCCGGCGTCGGCGTCGACCGTTGGCGCCACGAGTGTCCCGGTCACGGTGAACGCCGCGCCGGCCGGGACCGCGTTTCCGAAGGCGTCGCGAACGACAGCCGACACGACGTTCGACATGGAGACGCTGTCGGCTTCGACCGTGGCGGGAGTCGCCGACAGCGCGACGCTTCCAGCCGGATTTGCCGCGACCGTCGTGACCGCGGCCTCGCCCGTCCCGAGATAGGGCGGCGCCAGGCCCGTGTCGAACGCCCGCACGCGTCCTCCGCCACCCACGCTCTGCGTGTCGCGGAAACGGAACGAGGCGGAAGACGAGCCGCTCGGGATGGTGACCTCGAAGATCGACCCGCCGCCCAGGTCCTGGAACGACCCGG
>JANOOP010000310.1:0-2305 GCA_031421415.1 Candidatus Eiseniibacteriota bacterium | reverse complement strand
TGCGCGCGCAGGCGCTGGGCGATCTGGAATCGCTGGCGGCGCACGGGAAGCCGGCGCTTCGCCTCCACCTGGGGCGCGGCGTGACGGCGGGCCTGGCCGCGGTCAATCACGCCGTGGAGCGGGCGGTCGCGGCGAAGGTATGAGCAGGGGTTCGTCGCTAGCGCCGGACGATTCCCAGGAACGCGTAGGCGAGTTCCCACTCGCTTCCGCGCAGCGCGCTCTTCCCGGATAGAGTCCGCCTCCAGGTGAGCGAAAGTTCGCCGCCGCCGCGCCAGCCGAGCGCGACCGTCGGCGCGATCCTACGGGCATTTCGCGCGCCGGCGTCCGCCGACAGAGATCCCCGCATGTCGCTCTCCACTCGCTGGGCATCGACCTGGTCGTAGCGGATCCTGAGCCTCATCGGTCCCCATGGCGAGACGCCCGTCTCCGCGTCTCCGAACCATTCGTTGGGCTCCCTCCCCGCACGCAATCGGTAGCCGGCGCTCGCCTGCGCGTAGCCGTTGGCCAGCGGGAGCGGATACCCCCCAGCGGCACTCAGCGCAAAGGTGGCGGAGCCGTTTCCGATCTGGGGTGAATCCTCCGTCAATCGGTCGACCGCCTGCAGCGGAATCGAGACATTCGGCTCGAGCGCCGCGGCCCACCGTCCGCGCGAGAGCGGAAGGCGCGCGCCGAGGTGGAGATCGGGAATTCCGATGGAGAGGCCGCTCACGTCCGAGGCGACCTCGCGGTCGCGCGCCTCGAGATCGGCAATCTTGAGGAAGGCGCTCGCGAAGAGCGTGACGTCGCGCGAGAGGCCGTGCTCGGCGTAGAGGCTGCCTCCCAATTCAAGGTAGCGCCCCGACTCGACCAGGGCCGGATCGAAGAGCGGGCGCCGCTTCCCCGCGCCGTCGAATTCCTCCACGCCGCGGCTCCGGAAAAGAGCCGCCTTCGCGTAGGTTTCGCCTGGAGCGCGCAGCCAGGCCCCCGCCGTGGCCCGGTGCACCGCCACGGAGACGAGTAGGTGGGCGAGGAGCATGACGAGCGAGACTCTGGCGAGGAGGGCGACGAATGCGGTGCGAGTCGCGGCGAAGGCGATTACGGAGTATTCCCGAGCAGCGCCCGGATCGGAGCGTAGGGCTGCTGCTCGCAGGGGAGCCCCGCGTCGAGACCCATCCCCGAGAGCTCGGCGCGGAGGCTGCTCACGCGCTTGTCGAGCGGCGGCTCCCGATCGTCGGCCCGCTCCCAGTAGGGCCCGAGCGTGCGGCTCGCCGGCGGCAGGAACGCATCCATGGAGCGGGGATACCCCTCGGACGTGAATCCGATGCGGGCGAGATAGAGGAGCGTCAGCTTGTCGGCGTCCGATTCCCATTCGCGCGGAAACCCCTTCATTCCCTGGAGTGCGGCGCGGGCGCGCTCGACGCCGGCCTGCCGATCGGCGGCGCCGAGGATCTCGCGGATCCCTTCCGGTCCCACCCCCTTGACCCGCTCCAGTGCCTGGGCTGGATGGCCCAGAGAGGCGTGCGCCATCATGTGAGAAAGTACGGCTGCCACCTCGCATTGGGACCGAAGTTGTCGCAGAAGTCCCACCGAGACGTAGAGGTACCCCCCGGGGAGGACGACACCGCGCGGAGCGTCCCCGCGGAGGATCCGGAAGGTGTACGGTATCGTCGGTCGATCTGACAATCGGGCAAGCTTTTGCCCGATTTGGTTCACGTAGTCTGAGACCTTGCGATCGATGAAGACGCTCTCGCTGTCCTCGAAGGCGGCGGCGACGCGCGCTCCGAGGACCCGCTCCTGGGCATCGCCCATCTCCACCGGTTTCTGGGTCGCGCGGAGGGCGGAGGCGCAGCCGGAGAAGGCGACCACGGTGAGGGCGACGAGGAGCAGGGAGAATGCGGTCGAGGTAGTTCGGGATCGTGGCACGCGGGGACGCTAGACTGGATCGTCCCAAAGGTCAACCGCTTGCGCCCCTGTTTCGCCATGCCGCATGATCGGGGGATGGCGCGCGGCGGGGCCGCCAGCAATGGTTCCCCGCCCGCCTGATAGCCGGTGTCGACAGGAGTCGTACAAGCCAAGGAGGATCGGATGCCCGCTCGCAAGAAGTCCCGTCGCCCCACGAAGAAGAGTGCGCGTGGCAAGGCCGCGCCGAAGAGGAAGCCGGCCCCCAGGAAGTCCGCGAAGAAAATCGCCACGAAGCGTGCTCCGAAGAGCGCCAAGAAGCGTGCTGTGAAGCGCACCAAGAAGCGTGCTGCGATGAGCCCAACGAAAGGCGCGAGCCGCGCCGCGACGAGCCCGCCGCGTCCGAAGGCCGCTCCCTCCCTGCCGC
>JANOOP010000309.1:0-3032 GCA_031421415.1 Candidatus Eiseniibacteriota bacterium | reverse complement strand
ACGGCGGCCAGCCCCTCGCGCCCGGCACGCCCTTCTCGCAGATCATCCTCACCGGCTACACCGTGACCTTCGACAACGGGGTCTACCCGCCGGTCACGGGCGGCGTGACCGGTGTCGTCAACTCCGGCGGCGAGACCGAGGTCTCCATCGCGTTGACGGACATCGGAGCCAAGGCCGCGCTCTCCTCGTCGATCGCGACGAGCACGACGGCGCGGATCACGGTGAATGGGTTCAATCACATCAACGGCGGAAACAACGGCGATGCGGTATCCGCGCGCGCCAGCCTCCCCGTCCAGGTCGCGAACTTCGTCGACGCCGACATCCCGAACTAACCGTCTCGCCGGTCGCGATCCCCTCGGCCCGTCACGCAGCTCGTGGCGGGCCGATTCTAGTTCCTGGAGCGCCGGGAGGGATCCCAGCGATACCATCCCGAGTATCGGAAATCTGGAGCCGGCGCCGCTATGGTCCGGACGTCGTAGCCACTAGGGAGCCTTGGCGTTACGAGGAAGATGGTGCGCCGCCGTCGTAGGGCGGGGCGGCCAGCGGTAGGACGAGTGAGCTTACGCTCGAGTCTCTCCGCGGAACGGGACTACTTCGTGGCCGCCTTCGGGGCCGCGGTCTTGACCTCCTCGGCCGGCTTCGGCTTGTGGGGCGAGACCTTGACGATCACGATCCCCCACGCCTGGCTCCGGTGATAGACGGTCCCGATGACGTCCACCTTCTGATGGATGTACTTCATCAGTGGGTCGTTCGGATTGCGCCCCGGCAATTCGCCGGCGATGAAGTAGATCCGGTCGATGGCGCGGTCGTAGAGGGCGAGCGTCTGCCCCGACTTCGCGCAGTCGATGGCGCACTGGAAGTGCCCCTTGCCGATCGACTTCGAGCCCGCCTCGAGGAAGCAGGCCGGATCCATCACCTCCGCGGTGATGGTCGTGGTGACGCCGCCGCCGATCGCCGGCTTGCCAGGAGGCACGCCCGGAAGCGACACCGTCTTGCCGTCGCCGGTCCCCTTCGGCTCTTCGGCCTTGGCGGCCGCGTCGGTGGCCATGGTGGACGGGTCGGCGCCGTGGTTGTGATTCTCGTGGCCCGTCGCGGTCTGCGACGAAGCGTCACCCACCCGCAGTGTCGAGAACGCCGCGATGGCAAGTACGAGGCACACGGCCGCGAGTGCGGCAACGCTGCGTTTCATGATGGCTTCCCCCTAACGCGCCCCGGAACGATGCAGCGAATCCCGACGGCCTGTTGCGTGACTTACTTGGCGGCGCCGCCCGGCGTGATCGAGGCGATCTTCACCGCCGTCACCCCGCCGCGCGTGTAGAACTTCCCGGTGACCGTCACTTTCATTCCCGCGAAGTCGATGACCCCCTTGTTCGGGTCCTCGCCGGGAGTCTCGGTGGCGATCAGGTAGAGCTTGTTGGTCTTCGCTTCGAGGATCGCCAGGACCTGGCCCGCCTTGGCGCAGGCGATGGCGCACTCCTTGTGCGTGTCTCCCTTGGCCCCATTCACGATCCAGCAGGCAGGGTCGACGACTTCGCCCACGATCGTCTTGATCCCCGCGGTCACGCCCTTGGGTGCGGCCGGTGCGGCGGGAGCGACCGGTGCGGCCGGGGCCGCGGTCGTGGCCGGAGCCGCGGGAGCGGGAGCGGTCTGGGCGATCGAGAGAGGCGCTAGAAGCGCGACCGAAAGGGATCCTAGTGCGAGTGCCGCGGCAAGTGACCGAAACGCCTTCATTCAAGTCCTCCGTGCGTACCTTGGGTGTGGGGGGTCCCTACCCCGAGCCCCCAGGGTATCAGAGGGGGTAACCCCCTGCAAGAATGCCCGGTTCCGTGGGAATTGTCGCCCCCCCACCCCGGGGATGATAGACTTCCTGGTACCCCCTCCGCGCGAAGCATCTCTCCGCTGTCCCCACGAGGGTCCACGTGCGAGCCACATCAACACTTCGAGTGCTGCTGCTCCTGATGGCGCTCCTTCTTGCGCCGTTCCCGAGCGAGGCGCAATACCTCTACCTCGACGCGAACGGGGATGGGGTGAGGACGCCGGCCGATTCGCTCTCCTCTACCGGCCCGACCACGGTCGGCGTATGGCTTCGGACCGATGCCAACGCATCGGGTATCCCCGCGGCGTGCGCGGATGCGGGGACCCCCTTCACAATCAACTCCTACGAGTTCATCCTTCACGCGACGGGCGGAACGGTTGCCTATGGGTCGTTCGTCGATCATATGGCGTTCGGGACGTTTTCCAGTACCGCGTCGAGCGAGACCGAATTCTACGCGGGCCGCGGTAGCGGGACCATTCTCGATCCGGGTCTCTACCATTTGGCATCGCTCACGATCGCCCCGTCGAGCGGAACTCCCCTAGTCCACGTCGCCGCCTCGACGCCACTCCTCCCCACGGCCGTAACCGCATTCGGTTCCCAGTGCCCCGGGATCGACTACGACAACACTCTCAAACTCGGGCGCGATTGGTTCGAAACCCAAGGGCTCGGTCCCAGCGGCGCAGTCAGCTTTCCGCCCGTCGTCGACCTCATCGCCTCCATGGCGGTCGCGGAGGGCGACACCGCCGCCCAGAGCATCCGCGCGATCGACGCCGACGGCGACACGCTCACGCTCTCGAAGGCATCCGGCCCTTCGTTCATGACCGTCGCGACCACGGGGTGGACCGCGGGAGCCATCACCGGAACGATTACGCTTACTCCGAACTTGAGTCATTCCGGGAATTACACCGGCCGCGTTCAGGCAAGCGACGGATTCCTCGTCGGGCAAAGAGAGTTCTCGATCCGGGTGACAAATGTCCCCCAGGCTCTCATCTTTATCCCCTTCCCCGACGTCTTCATCGCGCAACACCACGACTCCCTGATCTACCTCGCGACGACGGATGCAGACGGAGGATTGGTCTCCCTCGGCTTGGACTCTGGCCCCCGGTATGTCTCACTGGCTCCGGCCGGAGGCTTCTGGGATCGAGGCCTCCGAATCTTCCCCACGCTGGCCTCCGACGTGGGGACCGCGCTCGTGGCGGTCACGGTGGTCGGAGCG
>JANOOP010000308.1:0-4287 GCA_031421415.1 Candidatus Eiseniibacteriota bacterium | reverse complement strand
CGTCGGGGCGGCCGACCGCCGAAAGCGCCGCCGCATCGAATACAAGAATGTGAGGGAGAAGCCATGAGCGACGGTCCGAAGCTCCTCGACGCTGCGAAGGCGCTCCTTCCGCGCGCGGTCGCCGCCTACTCGAAGTTCCGGGTCGCGGCGGCGCTGGAGGACGAGAGCGGCGCCGTCCACCCCGGGGTGAACGTCGAGAGCGCCAGTTTCGGTCTCACGATCTGCGCGGAGCGAAACGCGCTCTTCGGAGCGCTCGCGCGGGGGGCCACGCGCTTTCGCCGGATCGCCATCGCGGCCGATCGCGCGACGCCGGTCCTGCCGTGCGGCGCCTGCCGCCAGGTCCTCCTGGAGCACGCGCCCGATCTCCTCCTGGTGCTCGAGGCGCCCGACGGCGGGGTGGAGGAAATCGCACTGCGCGAACTTCTGCCGCGCCCCTTCCTCTCGTGGAGCCGCCCCTCCTGACGCGTCTGGCGCGGGCGATCGACGCCACGCTCCTGACCGCCTGGGCCACGCCCGGCGAGATCGAGCGCGTGGCCGAGGAGGCCTGCCGCCTCCGCGTCGCCGCGGTTTGCATTCTCCCCTTTCACGCGCGGCGCGCCGCGGCCATCGTCGCCGGAACCGGCGTCGCGGTGGCGGCGGCGATCGCATTTCCCTTCGGCGGCGCGCCGGCGGCGGCGAAGGCTGCCGAGGCGGCGGCCGCGGTCGAGGACGGCGCCACCGAACTCGACATCGTCGCGAACCTCGGGGCGATCCGCGCCGGAGCGTGGGAGGTCCTGGCGGCGGAGGTGCGCGCGGTGCGCGCCGCGGCGCCCGGCTGCACGACGAAGTGGATCGTGGAGCAGGACGCCCTCGACCCCGCGGAACTCCGCCGCGCGGTCTCGGTGATCGGGGCGGAGGGAGGCGACTTCGTGAAGAACGCCACCGGATACGGCCCGGGAGGGGCGTCCGTGGAGGGCATTCGGCTTCTCCGGTCGCTGGCCGGAACCATGGGAGTCAAAGCGTCGGGTGGAATTCGGAAGCGCGAACACGCGCTGGCGCTCCTCGACGCGGGCGCCGATCGGATCGGCACGAGCGCGGCCGCGGCGATCCTGGGCGTTCCCGAGCGGAGAGAGTAGGCCGATGCGCGACATCCTCCGGACGAAGCGAGACGGCGGCATCTTGAGCCGCGAGCAAATCGAGCGCTGGATCGGCGGCGTCGCCGGCGGCAGCGTGCCCGACTACCAATCGGCCGCGCTCCTGATGGCGATCGTCTGGCGCGGCCTCTCGCGCGAGGAGGAGGTGGCCCTCACGCTCGCCATGCTCCACTCGGGGCGCGTCCTCTCGTGGAAGGACCTCGGGCGCCCGACCGTGGACAAGCACTCCACGGGAGGCGTGGGGGACAAGATCTCGATCGCGCTGGCCCCCTGGGTCGCCGCGTGCGGCGCCGCGGTGCCGATGATCTCCGGGCGGGGCCTCGGCCACACGGGGGGAACCCTCGACAAGCTGGAGTCGATCCCCGGCTTTCGCACGCGCCTTCATGCGGACGCCTTCGAGGCGCAGTTGCGGCGTATCGGCGTCGTCATGGCGGGCCAGTCGGCCGATCTGGCCCCGGCCGACGGCGCGCTGTACGCGCTTCGCGACGTGACGGCGACCGTGGAATCGATCCCGCTCATCGTGGCGAGCATCCTGAGCAAGAAACTGGCGGCGGGGACGGAGGCGATCGTCTTCGACGTGAAATGCGGCGGCGGGGCGTTCCTGCCGGCTCCGGACGACGCGCGCGCGCTGGCCCGGGAGCTGGTGGCCGTGTCGACCGCGCTGGGACAGCGTGCCGCGGCGCTGCTGACGCGGATGGACGAGCCGCTCGGCGCGACGATCGGAAACGCGAACGAGACCGCGGAGGCGTTCGAGATTCTCCGCGGCGAGGGGCCGGCCGACGTTCTGGAACTGACGCGCGCGCTCGGGGCCGCCATGCTGGTCCGCTGCGGGCTGGCGAGCGACAAGGCCGACGCGGCGGCGCGACTCGACGCGGCGCTTCGCTCCGGGGAAGCCGCACGGCGCGCGGAGATGCTGGTGGAGGCGCAAGGGGGCGATCCCCGCGTCGTCACCGACCCCTCGCTTCTTCCGCGCGCCCCGCTGGAGACGATCATCCCGGCGCCTCGAGCCGGATTCATCTCCGGATGGAACGCGCGGGACCTGGGCGAACTCCTGATCGATCTGGGAGGAGGGCGGCGGCGAAAGGAAGACGCCGTGGACCCGAGCGTCGGCATCCGGCTCCTCCGGAAGGCGGGCGAGTCCGTCGCGGCTGGTGAGGCGATCGCGGTCGTGGCGACGCGAGCCGGGGACGAGGGAGCGCTCGGCCGCGTCGCGCGGGCCGTCACGATCGGCGATGCCGCGCCGCCGGCCGCGCCGATCGTGCTGGAGGAAGTGCTGCCGTGAAGCGCCCCGCGATCGAGGTGTTGCCGCTCACGCCGGAGCGATGGAACGACGCCGAGGCACTCTTCGGGCGCTGGTCCGCGGCGGCGCCGAGCCGGGATTCACCGAGGCGGCGCGCCGCTCCGCGACGCGGCCGATCATGCGGCGCCGGCTTCGGGCGCCACGCTAGAGCCGGATCTTCTCCTCGGGCTGCGCCTCGCTGTCGTGGCGCTGGAAGGCGCCGGGATCGGTCGGCGGCCGCTCCGCGCCCAGGTGAACGTTGCAGGCCCCCGTCGGCTCGCTTCCCTCGCGAAAGAGCTCCACTTCCGTCTCGGGGCATCCGGGATTCGCCAGGAGCCCGGTCTGCGCGCAGATCTGGCGGCTCACGACCCCGCTAGGAACCGAGAAATCGGCCGGAGGTTTCCCTTTGGTCGCCGCGGCCACCATGTCGACCCAGATCGGGAGCGCCGCCGCGGCGCCCGTCATGTTCGGCCCGATCTTCCGTTTCCGGTCGAAGCCGACCCACACCCCCGCGGCCAGATCGGGCGTGTAGCCGATGAACCAGGCGTCGGTGTAGTCGTCGGTGGTGCCCGTCTTGCCGGCGGCGGGGACGGTTAGCCCCAGCGCCCGCGAGGAGGCGGCGGTGCCGTTCTCCATGACGCTCACCAGCATGCTGGTCATCGTCAGGGCGGTTTCGGGGCTCAGCGCCTCCTCGGCCGTAACCCTCGACTGCTCCAGGACCTTCCCGTTCTTGTCCGCTACTTTCAATACGAAGACCGGCGAGGTCCGCACGCCCTGATTGGCGAAGACGCCGTAGGCCGAGGTGAGCTCGAGGAGATTCACCTCCGATGTGCCGAGCGAGAGCGAGAGGTCGGCGACGAGCCGGCTGCGAATCCCCAGGCGGCGCGCGTACGAGGAGACGACCGGCGTCCCCAGCTTCTGAAGGAGCTTGGCCGCGGGGACGTTCAGCGATTGCGCCAGCGCCTGGCGGAGCGTGACCGGTCCGCGGAACTTGTGATCGTAGTTCTGCGGCGCCCACTCGAGGCCGTTGCCGGCGCGGAAGGAGACCGGCGTGTCGAGAATCATCTCGGTCGGCGTGTAGCCGTTGTCCATGGCTGCCGCGTAGATGAAGGGCTTGAACGCGGAACCCGGCTGCCGCGCCGCCTGAACCGCGCGGTTGAAGTTCGACTCGTTGAAATCGCGGCCTCCGACGAGCGCCAGAATGTGGCCGCTCTTCGGGTCGATCATCACCGCCGCGCCCTGGAGGTACTCGGTCTGCGGCCGCTCGCGCGATCCGCTCTTGGCCGCGTCGGCCAGGATCGTCGCGCGCGTCTTCTTGTACTGGTTCCGCACCTCCAGAGCCTGGATCCGCCGCTCCAGCGCTTCCTCGGCCGCGTGCTGGAGGTCGATGTCGATCGTCGTGTAGACGCGCATCCCACCCTCGTAGAGTTGATTCGAGCCGTAGCGCTCGTCCAGGTACTGGCGGACCATCTCCATGAAGTAGGGGGCCTGGCGCGCGTCGTAGCGGGTCTTCGTGACGCCGAGCGGCGCCTCGCTGGCGGCCTCGTACTGAGCGCGCGAGATCCGCTTGTTATCCAACATGGAGGCGAGCACCAGGTTTCGCCGCTTCAACGCCCGTTCGGGCTCGCGGCGCGGCGAGTAGTCGCGCGGATTTCGGGGGAGGCCGGCGATCAGCGCGCACTCGGGGAGCGTCAGGTCGCCGACCTGCTTCCCGAAGAAGACCTTGGCCGCGGCGTCGAGGCCGTAGGCCCCCTCGCCGAAGTAGATCTGGTTCAGATACATCTCGAGAATCTCGTCCTTCGTGTAAGTCTGCTCGATGCGGACCGCGAGGACGGCTTCCTTGATCTTCCGCGTGAAGGTCTTCTCGTGGGTGAG
>JANOOP010000307.1:0-1904 GCA_031421415.1 Candidatus Eiseniibacteriota bacterium | reverse complement strand
TCGTGGCGCCGATGTTCTTGCTGCCGGCGGCCTGGAGGTCCGCGCCGAGCGCGCGCCCGATCCAGAGGCCCGAGGGAATCGAACCGAGGAGGAGCCCGAGGATCACCGAGATGGGGTCGATACGAATCGCGTCACCCTCCTCGCGCGAGCTGCTTCGCTACCGGCTCCGGCGCCACTCGAGCTGGATCGGCACCCCTTCGAACCCGAAACGTTCGCGCAAACCGTTCTCCAGGTAACTTACATAATTATCACGAATATATCGAGGATTGTTCACGAAAAGGGCGAAACTCGGCGGACGATTCCCCGTCTGCGCGGCATAGTAGAACTTCACGTGTCCGCCGGAGGAGCTGGCCGCGGGACGGACCTTGTCCAGAATGGAGTGGATGACCGTGTTCAGCTCCGAGGTGGCAATCTGCCGCGTGTATTGCTCGTAGACCTTTGTGACGGTCGGGAGAATCTGACGGCTTCCCTTTCCGGTCGTCGCCGAGACGTAGAGCCGCGGCACGTGACGGAGGAAGGGATACACTCTCAGAAACTCCTCCTCGATCGCCTCGCGTGCCTCCCTCGGATCGGCGACCAGGTCCCACTTGTTGAAGACGACGACGAGTCCCTTCCGCTGCTCCTCGGACATCGAGGCGAGCTTGGCGTCTTGCCGAGCCGGCGCGCGACCCAGGTCGACGACCAGAAGGACGATATCGGCGCGGGAGACCGCCCGGAGCGCCCGCGTCACGCTGTAGAACTCGACCGGATCGGTGACCTTCGTCTCCCGGCGAAGTCCCGCGGTGTCGACGAGGACGAAGCGCGTTCCGTCCAGCTCCAGTTTCGTGTCGACCGCGTCGCGCGTCGTGCCCGCCACGGAGTCGACGACCATCCGCTCGGCCCCGACCAGGCGATTCACCAGCGAGGACTTCCCCACGTTCGGCCGCCCGATGACCGCCACGCGGATCTCGCTCGGGTCCTCCGGGACTTCTTCCTTCTCCGGCATCAGCTCGAGCATGCGGTCCAGCAGATCGCCCGAGCCGCGCCCATGGAGCGAGGAGACCGCCATCGGTTCGCCCACGCCCAGGGTGTAGAACTCCGCCAGCGCCTCCTCGATGCCCTTGTGGTCGACTTTGTTGATGACGAGGAGCGTCGGGCGTCCCGCGCGCCGCACCCGCTCGGCCACCTCGCGGTCGAGCGGCGTCATTCCCTCCATCGCGTCCATCACGAGGAGCGTGACGTCGGCCTCCTCCAGCGCGAAGGTGGTCTGCGCCATGATCTGGCGCTGGATCGGATGCGGGCTCTGCGGATCGATTCCACCCGTGTCGACGAGCAGGAACTTCCGCCCCGCCCAATCGCCCTCGGCGTAGTGGCGATCGCGCGTCAGGCCGGGAAACTCGTCCACAATGGCGCGACGCTGGCCCAGAATGCGATTGAAGAGGGTCGACTTGCCGACGTTCGGACGGCCGACGATGGCGACGATCGGAAGGAGCACGCTCTAGTTCCTCGCCGCGCGGGAACGTGCGGCCGCGTCGCCGGCGGCGCGGGGCGCCCCGGTCGCGTGCTTCGTGGCGGGCGCGTCGGTCGCGTCCCAGCCGATCTCGACCGGCACCCCGAGACGGCGCGCCAGGTCGCTTCGCGTCCGGTCGTCCAGGAAGACTTCCTCTTCCTTGAGACAGTTCGGGGGGAGCAGAACCCGGTCGAACGCACCGTGGCGAACGAGCGCGGTTTCGATGTCGGCCCCCACGAGGAGCCCGCTCACCGTCACCGTATCGCCGAAGTAGTCGTTCACCACCACGCAGAGGGAGGCGTCGACGCCGGCGGGCGGCCGCGCATCGAGCAGGCGCTGAATCGTGGGCGCCGCGCTGGCGCCGGTGACAATGGCGACCCGCTCCCGCTTGCCGTTTCGCGCGCGCACGTCGTCG
>JANOOP010000306.1:0-1943 GCA_031421415.1 Candidatus Eiseniibacteriota bacterium | reverse complement strand
CGGCGCGTGGCGAGGATGCGAACGACGATCGCCACGAAGACGACGAGGAAGAGCACCAGTGCGATCTCCGCGTAGAGCACCAGTCCCGAATTTCCCATGATGTCGGAGAGCTTCATGCTACCGGCCCCCCTCCACCGGGGCATCTCCCAGCGTGAGCGTCGGCTTCTTGATGTCGGTGCCGAGCCGCTGGAGATAGGCGATGAGCGCGGTGATCTCCTTATCTTCCAGCCCGCGCGGTCCGCCCTGCTCCGCGATGGCGGCGGCCACGGCGCCCGCCTGTTCCCGGGCAATCGCCGGCGCGTGGTTCACCGCTTCGCCGTACGGCACGCCGAGCATCGACATCGCGTCGACACGGCTCTGGATTCCATCGAAATCGAGCTTTTGGCGCGACAGGTGCGGGTAGGGCGGCATGATCGAGCGCGCGGTGATCGAGCGCGGCTCCTCCATGTGGCGCACGTGCCAGATGTCGCTGTACTTGCCCCCCACGCGAGCCAGGTCGGGCCCGATGCGGCGCGATCCCCAGAGGAACGGGTGGTCGTAGACGAACTCGCCCGGCTTCGAGTACTCGCCGAAACGCTCGGTCTCGTGCCGGAGCGGGCGGACCATCTGGGAATGGCAGTTGAAGCACCCTTCGCGGATGTAGAGATCGCGTCCCGCCAGCTCGAGCGGCGTGTACGGCTTCACCGTCGCGATGGTCGGAACGTTCGAGCGGATGAGAAACGTCGGAACGATCTCGAAGAGCGACGCCACGACCACCGTGAGGACCGTCAGCACCGTGAACGTGACGGGGAGGCCCTCCCACTTCCGGTGCCACCGGACCGACGTGAAGGTGGCCCAGAGATTGCCCGGCTGCCCGGCCGGCGCGTGCTCCGGCGCCGGGGCGCGCTTCACCAGCGCCGGCGCCTGGATGACCGGCTCCTCGTACGTCTTCGGTCGCGCCATCCAGGTTCGGAGGATGTTGTACCCGCAGAGGAGCATGCCGACGATGTAGAGGGTGCCGCCGAGCGCGCGGACCCAGTACATCGGCAGGAGTTTGACGGTCGTCTCGATGAAATCGGGGAACTGGAGGCGGCCGGTGTCGTCGAAGGCGCGCCACATGAGCCCCTGCGTCAACCCGGCGCTGTAGATGGCCGCGACGTAGAGGAGCATGCCGAAGGTCGCGAACCAGAAGTGCGCCTCCGCCAATTTGGTGCTGAAGAGCCTCGTCTGAAAGACCCGCGGAAGGAGCCAGTACATCATTCCGAAGGTGAGGAACCCGTTCCAGCCCAGGGCGCCGGTGTGAACGTGCGCGATGATCCAGTCGGTGTAGTGCGCCAGCGCGTTCACGCTCTTCACCGAGAGCATCGGGCCCTCGAAGGTCGACATCCCGTACGCGGTGATGGCAACCACGAAGAACTTGAGAACCGGATCCTCCACGACCTTGTGCCACGCCCCGCGCAGGGTCAGCAGTCCGTTCACCATGCCGCCCCACGACGGCATCCAGAGCATCACGGAGAAGAGCATCCCGAGCGTGGAGGCCCACTCCGGGAGCGCCGTGTAGTGGAGATGGTGCGGGCCGGCCCAGATGTACATGAAGACCAGCGTCCAGAAGTGGAGGATGGAGAGCCGGTAGGAAAAGACAGGCCGATCGGCTGCCTTCGGCATGAAGTAGTACATGAGGCCGAGAAAAGGGGTCGTCAGAAAGAAAGCGACGGCGTTGTGCCCGTACCACCACTGCATGAAGGCGTCCTCCACGCCCGCGTAGATCGAGTAGCTCTTGAACGGCCCGGCGATCACTGCGAGGCTGTTGAAGATGTGGAGCATCGCGATCGCGATCAGCGTCGCGATGTAGAACCAAATGGCGACGTAGAGGTGCCGCTCGCGACGCTTCGCGATCGTCCCGAACACGTTGACGGCGAAGATCACCCACACCAGCGCGATCGCGATGTCGATCGGCCACTCGA
>JANOOP010000305.1:0-2285 GCA_031421415.1 Candidatus Eiseniibacteriota bacterium | reverse complement strand
GGAAGGCGGTCCGCGGATCACGCCGATCGGCGGGTTCCTGCGCAGGACGCGACTTGACGAAATTCCGCAGTTGTTCAATGACGGCGCGGCAACATGGACGTCGTCGGCCCGCGCCCAGAGCAGCCACAGATTTTCCACACTCTGCGGACCGAGGTGCGGAGCTACGCCGTCCGCCAGCGCGTCCGCCCGGGCATCACAGGGTAGACCCAGATCACGCTGCACTACGACACGAGCGTGGATGACGTCTGCAAGAAGATGGCGGCGGATCTCGACTACATCGATTTCGAAGTAGCCTTTGATCGGGGACTTGCGGATCATAACGCTTACGGCGCCGGCGGCCTTTTCAGAGAGGGTGGCAGGTAGTAAATTGGCGCTGTGAGCGAAGACTTGAACGGACAAAACATGCGCCGACCCTCCCTTGGAAGATGGGGGGGGCGGCGTTCTCGCTTCTGGGTCACTGGGCTGTTCGCCGCGCTCACCCTCGTCGCGGCCGATCGCGCCGCCAACGTGCTCGGGCCGCCTCGCCAGCTACGAGAGGTCGAAGACGCGATCGTTGATCTTCGCGACGGCGACCCGACTGTCCTTGCGATCGGGTCAAGCCACGGTCGGACCTTCGCCGTCATGGACGATTCCCTGCGCCAACGGACAGGAGGGCGTGAGCGCATCCTCGCGGTGCCCGTCGAATGGGGAAAGCTCTCCTCCTACCGCTGGGTGCTCGAGCATCGATTGCTGCCGCTCTTCGACGAGCACGACGACCTCGGCGCGCCGCGCCGAACGGCGCTGCGGCGGGCCCTGATCGTCACGGAGTGGTGGGACTCCTGTCCCGGGGACTCGCTCCCTCGCAACCTGCCGGCACGATCATGGACGTGGACCGATTACCTGGCCGACGTACGAGCCAAAGGTTTAACCGGGTACAACGACAACTTTCTAGCCAATCGCTGGAGCCGCTGGTTGCGCGGCTCCGCGCTCGTGCAGGACCGCGGACAGGGACGCCTGCTCTCCGCAGTCCGCCAGCGCGTCGCCCCCTCATCGCGCGATGCACTCCAAGCGCAATTTTCCGAGACCGCTCGGGAGTGGCAGCGGATGGTGGAATCGGGCGCCGACTGCCTCGGGGCACCCTCCGAGATGCAGGCTCTGGCGGCGATGGTGGACACGCTGGTCGGTCGTCGCCTGGAGGTGACCGTCCTCCTCTACCCTCGCATGCCCGTGACGCTGACTGAACTGGCAAAGGCGACCACCCTGTCGCTCTTCGCCGTACGCGTGCGTGATCTCGTTGAGCCACGCGGGGCGCGGGTCGTCGACCTCTCGTCGATCGCGCCCCTCCGGGACGACGATTTCGGAGGGGACTTCGACCATATTCTGCCGGCCGGAAACGCTCGGTTCTCGGGCTGGGCCCTCGACGGACCGCTTCGATTCCTGCTGGAGTCCCACAGATGAGTCCGACCGGCATCGCATTCGCGCTCTTCCTGCCAGTCGTCCTCCTGGCGTATTGGATGATGCCCCGTCGCGCCGCAGCGCAGAACGGCGTCTTGCTGGTGGCGAGTTACATCTTTTACCTGAGCTGGTCACCGGAGTGGCTCGCCCTCCTGCTCGTGGCGACGGCAATCGACTGGGGCGCAGGACGAGCGATCGAAGGCCAGCGGCTCGCCCCACGCGTCCGCAAGGCCGTGCTCGGGGTGAGCCTCGGGGCGAACATCGGTGCGCTGCTCTGGTTCAAGTACCGCGGCTTTTTCGCGGCGTCGTTCGCGTCGCTCCTGGAGTCGGCTGGGATTCCCGTCTCACAGCCAGTCATCTCGCTCGTGCTTCCGATCGGGCTCTCGTATTTCACGCTGATCAAGATCGGGTACGTGCTCGACGTGTATTACGGGCGCATCGCTGCGTGCCGCTCGCCACTAACTTTCGCCACCTTCGTGGCGTTCTTTCCGCAGCTCGTCGCGGGTCCGATCACACGAGCCGGGCGAATGCTGCCCCAACTGGAGGCCCCGCGACGCCCCTCGGCCGAGTGGTTTGCCCGGGCGGCATCAGCCCTCCTCCTCGGCTGGTTCATGAAGGGTTACATCGCCGACTGGATCGCCCCGGTGATTGTGGATCCGGTCTTCGCGAGTCCCGGCACGCAGGGTGCGTTCGCCCACTGGCTGGGGCTCCTGGGCTACGCCGTGCAGGTCTTCTGCGACTTCGCCGGCTATACCCTCATCGCCATCGGAATCGGGCGGCTCTTTGCCATCGAACTGCCACCGAATTTCGACCGGCCGTTCCTGAGCCGCAGTATGCCGGAGATGTGGAGG
>JANOOP010000304.1:0-4137 GCA_031421415.1 Candidatus Eiseniibacteriota bacterium | reverse complement strand
GCGCCGGTAATATCCATAGCCGGCGAACAATTCGTCGGCGCCCTCTCCGGATAGCACTACTTTGACCGCCCGCCGCGCTTCCGCCGCCAGGAGCATCGTCGGCAGGCAGGCCGGGTCCGCCAGCGGTTCCTCGAGGGATCCCGCCCGCTCGCGCACCAGATCGATGACGTGCTCCGCCCGAAACTGACAGTGGTGCAGCTCCACTCCGAACCGGTCCGCGGTGGCCGCGGCAAACTTCGATTCGTCATGGTCCCCGTCTTCGAAACCTATCGAAAACGCTCGGACCTTCGTCTGCGTCTGTCGCGACATGAGCCCGACGATGATGGATGAATCCAGGCCACCGGAAAGAAATGCCCCCACCTCGACATCGCTGCGTACGTGGATGCGCACGGCATCGTCCAGCAGGTCTCGAAGCTCGGCCTCCCACGCCTCGGGACGCTTCACGTTGTCCAGCGTGGGGGGGAGCCGCCAGTATCGAACCGGCTCGCCGACGCGGCCGCCACGCACGGTCAGATAGCACGCCGGGGGAAGCTTCGCGACACCGCGCAGCACCGTGTAGGGTGCGGGGACGAATTGATGGCGCAGGAAGAGCCGAACGCCCGTGGGATCCGGCTCCATCGCCACCCTGCCGGACGCGAGAAGTGCCGTCAGCCCCGACGCGAAAAGCAACTCGCCGTTCACCACGGAATAGACGATCGGTTTCATGCCCAGGCGATCGCGCGCGAGAAAAAGTGTGTCCGTGCGTTCGTCCTGGAGCGCGAAGGCGAACATTCCGTTCAATCGCGCCAAAAGGCCTTCCATTCCCCACTCTTCGTAGCCGTGGACGAGCACCTCCGTGTCGCTGCAAGTGCGGAAGCGATGTCCGCAAGACACGAGTTCCGTGCGCAGCTCCGGATAGGAGTACAGCTCGCCGTTCATCACGACGCGAACGGTGCCGTCCTCATTCTCGATGGGCTGGTGGCCGCCTTCCACGTCGATGATGGAAAGGCGCCGCATGCCCATGGCGATCCGCGGACCGACCGCCACGCCCCGATCGTCGGGGCCGCGATGGGTCATCGCGGCGACCATGCGGTCGAGCATGGCGGCATCCGGCCCGCCGCGGTCCTTCAGGTCAACGATTCCAGCGATGCCGCACACTTGAACTTCTCCGTTTCAATCGAAGGGGATGAAGGAGTCGCCCGTCTTCTGGATGCATCCCGCGAGCGGGGAGGTAAGGAGGGCCATGGCGATCGGCCCGGAGACGACTCTCCGAAGCATGCGATCTATGGTACCGTAAGCTTATGATTCCTGCGAACATCCATGCGGACGCCCAGGTTGATGCGATATCCGCCGATACTCGCTTCGGGTGTGCCTACGAAGCCGCTGGAATTGTCGCCGCACATGACGTGGAGGATCTGCTCGGGCGGGTTCTCGAGTTCAAGATGCGTGTCGGCGCACACATTGAAATTCGCCTCCCGGGAGCGTGGAAGTAGAGCCGCGACTGGCTCCGACTCTGTGGTACGGTAACCTTGTGGCTCTAACCAACATCCCCTTTCATCGCCCGTCGATCACAGACGCCGAAGTCGCGGCCGTAACGGCGGTTCTACGCTCGGGGTGGCTCACGACCGGCGCGAAGGCGAAGGAACTCGAGCAGGCGATCGCGGCCTACGTGGGATCGGCCGTCGCGGCCGGCGACACGGAGTCTGCCCCCGACCTCGATCCGGGCGGCTACCACGGCGTCGCCGTCTCCTCCTGCACCGCCGCGCTCCATCTCTCGTTCCTCGCGCTCGGGTTGAAAGAAGGGGACGAGGTCGTCACCACTCCCTACACGTTCGTCTCCACCGGCGAGACGATTCTGTACACTGGCGCGCGCCCCGTCTTCGCCGATGTGGAACGCGCGACGAAGAACATCGATCCCGGCGCCATCGAGCGCGCCATCACGAACAGGACGCGCGCCATCGTCACGGTATCGATGGCGGGGCATCCCTGCCGCGCGGCTGAGATCGCGCAGATCGCCCGCGGTATCAAGCCGCACGGCATCCCGGTCGTCGAGGACGCGGCCCACTCCCTGACGGCGCGCATCTGGTCGGTGCCAGTCGGGACTCAGGCCGACATCACCTGCTTCTCCTTCTACGCCACGAAGGTGGTGACCGCCGGCGAAGGGGGCATGGTCGTGACGGCGCGCGAGGATTGGGCCGAGCGGGTGCGGCGCCTTTCGCTCCACGGATTATCGTCGGCCGCGTGGTCGCGCTACGGCAAGGGTGGCTGGTGGGAGTACGACGTCACGGAACTCGGCTGGAAGTACAACCTGACCGACCTGCAGGCGGCGCTCGGCCTGGCGCAGTTCGCGCGCGCGGAGGAACTGCGCGACCGGCGCGAGTCGATCGCCGAACGCTACACGGCGGGATTCGCCGGCGTGCCGGGGCTAACGCCCCCGACCGTGCTGCCGGGAATGTGCCACGCGTGGCATCTCTACCAGATCGACGTCTCGCCCGCCGAGGGCGCGCGCCTCGATCGCAATGCGCTGGCGATGGCGCTCCGCGAGGAGGGCATCGGCAGCAGCGTCCACTTCAAGCCGCTCCACCTCTTCCCCTGGTACCAGGAGCGGCTAGGAGTGGAGCCGGGTCAATTCCCCGTGGCGGAAGCGATCTTCGCGGGGACCTTGTCGCTACCCATCTGGCCCGACATGAGCGAGGCCGAGGTGAGCCGCATGATCGCGCGCGTCCGCTTTCACCTGATGGGTCATGAATAGCGAGGGGCGCCGATGACCGGCATCGACGAAGAACTCGAGTGGCGCCGGCTGCGCGACGCATCGGCGCGGGGCGGCGCGCGGGAGTTGGCGCGGCTCGTCTTCGAGCGCGACCCCGAGACGCGACGCTCGCTCTGGCGGCTGGCGCTACGGCGGCTGGACGATCGCGAATCGCCGCTTCGGAATTTCGAACTCCTGATCGACGTGGCGCAGGCCGGCATTGACGACTCGATGACGCTCGCCAACCAGGCGGGCGACGGCGATTCGGCCGCGACCTGGGCCGACGCGGCGAACGTCCTCTCGTATAACCTGTCGGCAGCGCTGGCCGACTGCTGGCCCGACGATTCCGCCCCACGGGAGTCGCACCACTTCGAGATCGGCCTCCGCGCCGCGGAGGACTGCATCCGCTGGCGCTGGGAGCTTGGAAAGCCGCCGGATCGGCGCGGGATGGCCTACTGGGCCTCCGGAATGCACCACCTCTCGCTCGGGAACTTGATCGAGTCGTACGGCGCTTTCGTCACGGCGGAGAAACTCGCGCGCGGCACCACGAAGGGACACCACGGCGCCGGGGTGGAGCCGGAGGGGAATTTCGGCGTCATCCTCTACCACGGCTACGCCGGCATCGCGCGCTGGCTGATGGGCGAGGACGAAGGCCGCCGCGACTACGAGCGCGCCTGCCGCGCCTTCGAGCACACCGGCGCCGCCGAGCCCGAGCGGAAGGAAGACGCGCAATTCGGCCTGGAACAGCTGCGGTGGGTGGAGAAGAAGTTCGTCGTGAAGAAGTAGCGGCGGGCTAGGCGCAGGCTTCTGCCGACCACGCTTGGCCCTGCAGCCTGAGGCCCAGCCTCGTATCGCTCGCCTTCCCCGAATCAATCAGGTCGAGCTTCTCTGCAGGATATTTCGCAGGCAATTTCCCCAACGCGATGAGAAGGCGTAGCAAGCGGTCGGCCTGGGTGCCGATCACCGTCGCGTTATTCTCCCATCGCGAGACGGTCTCGACCGTGACCCCCACGCGCCGCGCGAAGTCCGCAGCAGATAGCCCCAGGATCTTGCGGAGGAACCGAATCTCCGCTCCCGTGAACCGCGTCATCTTCTCGATAAGGCACTTCGCGATGAGGCGGTGCAATTCCTCGAGCCGAGGGATTGATACCTCGAAGTTCCCGCAATCCGGACACCGGTTCACGGAAATACCTCGGAGCGTGACGTACCGGAGCCCGCATTCCTCGTAACGGTGGTTCTCAGTGCGCGTCGACATGGCGGCGCCGCACTCGGTGCACTTCATCCCTTTCTGAGTTTCCGCACCCATGAACTAGGCCTTCTTTCTCCAGGCTGTGACCATGATGAACTCCCTGCGTGAGCGAAACGCGATCACGATTGCCATCGAGGCCAGCTGCATCGTCACCGGCAGC
>JANOOP010000303.1:0-3598 GCA_031421415.1 Candidatus Eiseniibacteriota bacterium | reverse complement strand
CGGCGGTGTCGGCTTCGGCCGCTCCGAATCCGTTCAATCCGCAGACGAAGGTGAACTTCACGCTGAAGAGCGCGGGGCAGGCGACGGTGAAGATCTTCTCGCTGGAAGGTCGCCTGGTGCGGACGCTCCACGACGGGTTCTCCCCGGCGGGGACGTCGGAGCTTCACTGGAACGGTCTGGACCATGCGGGCCGTGCGACGCCGTCGGGCGTCTACTTCCTGAACGTGCAGTCGGCGGGCACGAAGGCCGTCCAGAAGCTCTATCTGCTGAAGTAATCGAGACAAGGCGGGGCGGGCCCCCCAAAGGGCCCTCCCCAACGGCAACGTGGCGCGGGGGACCAAATCCCTCCGCGCCGCGCCTGTTTATCCCCTAAGCGTACGTCTCGCTTGAGTTCTCCCGGAAGTTCCGGCACACTCTAGCCTTGGTCGTACTACGCATACGCGCCGGGGAGCAGGAGGCGGCCCGGCTCGCGTGCCATGACATCGCATCGTGAATCGCAACGAGGGCGCGTGATCGATTTCAGACGGGACGGCTCGGCGCGGTTGACGCCGGCGCCTCGCCCATCGCTTCCACACCCCGCTCGTACTCGCCGGAGGCTCCCCATGCCGTTCGCTCCCCCGCTTCGCCGCGTGGCCGTAGCATTGTTGCTGGCCGTCGCCGCCGGATTCGCGAACACCGCGTCCGCGCCGGCGCAGCCATTCTGGTCCTCCGACTTCAACATCTCCGAGGGCGAGGTCAACGAGACCTACACCGGTCTCAACGGCCAGCGCTTCGCCGTGGTGGACGACAGCAACAATCTCTACGTGGCGTTCTGGGACAACCGGAACAAGACCAGCGGCGACAACAATTTCGAGATCTACTTCCGGCGATTCATCTACAACTTCGGATCGCCGAACATCACGCGCGTCACCAATTTCTTCAATCAGTCGAAGTATCCGGCCCTTGCCACGCGCAACTGGGGAGCCGACGACGCCGCGACCGCCAGAGACAGCGGACGGATCTACATCGCCTGGCAGGATGCCAGGCTCTACTCGATTCCGACCCTCGGCGAGCCGAAGTCGTACAACATCTACTTCCGCACCTTTCAGTCGCGCGGCGGCGTCGGCTTCGGGCCCGAGATCCAGGTTTCGCCCTACGACTCGATCAACGCCGCCAACAGTCCCGTCGTCGCGGTGGGGGACTCGTCCCGCATCTTCCTCATCTATCAGCGCGCGAACAACGGAAACACCGAGCTCTATTCCTCGATCTACAACAGTCAGACGCGCATCATGGGGGCGGAGGAAGCGCTGACCGCGGATCTGAATTTCTCCGGCCTCGCCTCCGCGGCCTCGACGCGCGACGGCGTGGTGCACGTCGTCTGGACCGACAATCGGATCTTCGCCCGAAATCAGATCTGGTGGAAACGTTTCGTGCCCGGCATCGGCTGGAGCGCCGACGCGCAGATCGTCGTCTCCGCGGGCTCGGCCACGACGCCCTCCCTGGTGGCCACGCGCTCAGGGCGGCTCCACCTCGTCTGGCGCGACAACCGCGATGGGAACAACGAGATCTACTACAAGGAATACACGCCGGCGGGCGGATGGGATCTCGTCGACACGCGCCTCACCATCAACAGCGCATCGCAGATCCAGCCGCATCTGGACGCCGATCCGATGGACAACGTCTACGTCGTCTGGACCGACTCGCGCGCGAGCGCCTCGAACCCCGACATCTGGTACATGGAGCGGAAGGAGGGGGTTTGGGGGACCGAGACGGCGCTCGTCTACTCGGCCACCGACCCGGGAAACTTCGTCCAGCAATTCCCGGGGATCACACACGACGGGAAAGCCGAACTCTACGTGACGTGGACCGACGAGCGCCTCCCGGCCTCGATCGGGAGGAACAAGGATGCCTACTACAAGGTCGGTAGCGGATTCGTCACCGCCGTAGAGACACCGTTGTCACCTGCCCTTGGCAGACTGATGCGTAGTTATCCGAATCCATTCAACCCGCTGACGAAAATTCGCTTCACCTTGAAGCGGGACGCCCAGGCGCTCCTCAGGGTTTACGACGTGCGGGGCCGACTGATCCGGACGTTGGTGGACAGCTTCGTGGCGGCCGGATCGAGGACCGTGGAGTGGAATGGGAAGGACGATCGGGGCGGCTCGCTCGCCTCGGGGACCTATTTCCTCCGCCTGGATGCAGGCGGGGAGTACGAGAGCCGATCCGTTACCTTGTTGAAATAATGTCAGTTAGGGGGTTTCTTCGGAGATTCCATTCCATGCTTTGGTGTCGACTCTGCCGTTGACCGGGAAGGCATCGGATGGTATACTAATTTCGCTCAGAAGCCTGTTTGCCTAGTGGAGTTAGCGAGTCCAAACAGGCTTCACAATCGCAACCGTGAACGACCACAACGAGGCCATGGCGAACACTCCCCGTTTCGCTTGCAGCCGAAGTTCCGAATCCAATTCGCGAGGCCCGCGGATCCGAGCCTGATCACGCTCGCGATGCGGCCTCGCTTTTTTTGTTAGTCCGAGGAAGCCGACGGATCGGTACCTCGCGCAACCGTGGCCCGACAACCTAGAGAAAGAGGTCCCCCTCGTGTCCCTCGAGCGTCGCCGCCCATACGCCGTGCTACTCCCCATCCTCTTCCTAGGCTTGCTCTTCGTCGCCGCGATTCCCGCGCACGCCGTGGAAAAGGGGCGCGTGGTCTCGATGTACGACTTCCTCACCCAGGAGTCGCCGCTTTCCTACGCGCCCGGTAGAAATACGAACGCCCTTGCGGAGACGACGATTCGCCACCAGGTCTTCTTCTCGGACATGGACGGCTCGACCGCCGGCTGGGGCGTGATCAACAACCGCGCCGGGCAGCCGAATGCCTGGCACCTGGTGACCGGCGGCTCGCACGCCTGCGTGGGGACCTCCTGGTGGATGGGCGCGACGGGATTCCTGCACGGCGACGGCTACGACAACAACTGGGTCCAGTCGCTCGTCACGAACGTCCCGATCAACCTGGCCGGGACGACCACGAACAAGCTGACCTTCAAGACCAAGTTCCAGGCCGAGTTCGGCTACGACTGGGGCTGGGTCCTGATCAAGGGGGCGAGCGCGGGCGCCCGCTGGGACACGCTGGCCTCCTATTCCGGCGATTTCGGCGCCTCCTGCATCAACCAGACGATTTCCATTCCGGATTCGTTCACCACGGTGACGCAGCCGATCACGCTTCAGTTTCTCTTCGGGTCGGATCTGACTGTCGCGACGTCGGACTCCCTGGGTGCGTTCACCGGCTGGACGCTGGACGACGTGCAGGTGAAGGCGCAGGGAAATCCGCCCGGCGGCCCGGTCCGGTTCTTCGACGACATGGAGGCGGGCACCGCCAAGTGGCTGGCATCGACACCGAACCCCGGATCGCTGTGGCATCTGGAGAGCGCGCCCTCCACGTCGATTCCCGCGAGTTGCTTCTTCCTGAACACCCAGCTCTGGGTGCCGTTCGTCGGCTTCGGCTTCGGCGGCGTGCCCCAACACCCCGACGCCAAGCACACCACGCCCACCAAGGACCGGGGGGGGCGCTTCTCCCCCGCCACCCCCACCACCTCGCTCAAGCTCCAGTTCGACAACAGGG
>JANOOP010000302.1:0-5604 GCA_031421415.1 Candidatus Eiseniibacteriota bacterium | reverse complement strand
CAGCGCGGCGTCGCTGGCGCGAACTGTGGAAGCGCTGTTTCAAGGGGCGGAAGTGGGGCAGATTGCCGAGGAAGGCCTCGTGTCGCGCGTGGTTGTGCGCTATCCGGAAGGGCTGCGGCGGAATCGGGAGCATTTGGGGTCGCTCCCGGTCACGACGCCGGCGGGGCGCGTGATCCCGCTCGGAGAAGTGGCGCGCGTCCGATTCGACCTCGGACCGAGCATCATTCGCCGAGAAAACGTGCAGCGCGTGGCCGTGCTCACCGCGAACATCAAGGGAGGAGACCTTGCGGGCACCGTCGAGGAAGCCGCACGACGCATCGACGCCGGTCTCGTCCTTCCGCCGGGCTATCGAATCGCCTACGGTGGGCAATTCGAGGAGGCGGCCTCTAGCATCCGGAATCTCGTTCTGATCTCCGGGCTAATCGTGATCGCGATGTACGGCCTACTCTTCTTCGCGTTTCGAAGCCATCGCCACGCGACGATCATTCTGGTCAACCTTCCGCTCGCGGTGATCGGCGGCGTCTTTGGGATCGCGCTCGGAGGTGGAGGACTCAGCATCGCCGCACTGGTCGGCTTCATCACGCTCTTCGGCGTCGCCACCAGAAATGGGGTGCTGCTCGTCTCGCACTACCAGCACCTCATGCGCGAGGAGGGCTTGCCGCTCGAGGAGGCCGTCCGGCGCGGCTCGCTAGAACGGCTCGCGCCCGTGCTCATGACGGCGCTCGCGGCGGGATTGGCCCTCATCCCGCTGGTGATCGCGAGCGGAAAGCCGGGCAACGAAATCCAGAGCCCCATGGGGCAAGTGATCTTGGGAGGTCTTCTGACTTCCACGTTCTTGAACATGGTCGTCGTCCCCGTGCTGTTTAGGCGATACGGAGCGAGACGCGACCGTCCTGAAAAGGAGCGACGCCTTACGGACACACCCGAAACCGACCCCGGCACGGGAGCCGCGCATTCGCACGCCTAGCGACTAGTCGTGTCCATGCCGATGGTGGATGTCGGGCTCGTGAGGATGCGAGTGAACGGCGGGCTCATGGTCGTGCGGGTGCGTATGTCGGACCCAGGCCGGCATGCCCGGATGTACGTGACCGTGATGCCCGTCGTCATGTCGGTGGCTGTGCGTGTGGTGCATGGCTTCGTGCGTATGCTCGTGTTCGTGACGAGCGGTCAGCATCACGTATAGCCCCACGGCCATCGCCCCGGCGGCGGCGATCTGGAAGGGCTGGATCGGCTCGCCTAGGAGCGTCCACGCGAGGAGAACTCCCAGGAACGGTGACGTGGAGAAGATGAGCTGCGACCGACTCGCTCCCAGCTGCTGGGCGCCCGAGATATAGAGCATGATCGAGAAGCCGTAGCTGAAGGCACCGACCGCCAGGGCCGCCGCGATCACGGCGGCCCCCGGAATGCGACCCTCCAGCGCGAGCCCGAGCGCGAGGTTCACGGTGCCGGCGCCGATCCCCTTGATGGCGGTGGTCTGTGCCGGCGTAAATCCGCTGATCAGCGCCGTGAGGTTGTTGTCGAGCCCCCAGCAGAGGCACGCCAGGGCCACCAACGCGCCGGCGCGCCACCCAGCGGCACCCTCCGGCGCGGCCAGCAGGAGTCCACCCGCCAGAACGAGAGCGATCGCGATCACGGTTCGCCGGTCCATGTGCTCGTGGAAGAGAGCCCATGCCAACAATGCCGTGGCGATCGTCTCCGCATTCAGCCAGAGCGAGACAGACGCTGCGGATGCCGCCCTCAGGCCCAGGAGCATCAAGACTGGTCCGATGCCGCCGCCGAAGAGGACCGCGAACGCGAGCATCCAACGCTGTTTCGGAGCGCGGCGCAGTTCCGCTGAGCCTCCCCGGAACGAAATCGGAAGCACCGCGAGCGCGCCGCCAAGGTAGAGAAGGCCCGCCAGAGTGAAGGGACCGATGGATCCAAGAAGCGCCTTCGATGCCGGTGTCGAGGCACCGAAGAGTAGTGCCGCTACGAGGCAGGAGAGGGCCGGGAGATGCCGGTCGTCGCGGGGCGCGTGTTCAGCGGAGGTCATGATCGCCTTGTTCCGTCGCTGGGATTTATCGCAGTCTACCTTCCCGAAAACTTCCTGGTGCCAGTCTTGCGTGACACTCCGTCGACAGTACGCAGTGAACGCGTGGCCGACAATCCATTCGGCCTCGTTGGGCTCTTTGGTCGATCTGACCGTAGCCATTAACGTGGCAAGTTGGGGTTCAGTTCCGGTAAAGTACGAGGCCCCGCAAGGGATTAGCCTCCCGAGTGGGCGGCCGAAGCGACGGTCGAACGGACCGTCGCTCTTCTAGAAGCAACTTGAGATCAATTCTGCAATTCGAAAGAGCACAATAGTTTGGGGCGGCATAGCCAAGTGGCTAAGGCCACGGTCTGCAAAACCGTCACCTCCGCCGCGGAAGGGTAGCGGAGGGCAAGGAAAGCGGCGAGAGACCGAGGGACTTCAGATACGTCTCCTGGCCCTCGGCGTGGAGCTCCCAGTACGGAAGGCGCGCGCTTCCGGCCAGTTCGGCCGATTCCGTTGCCTCGTTCGCGCGGCCCTTGCCCGCGACGGTCGTCGACCACGACCAGCGCACGATTCGGTGCGGATAGGCCCGCTCCACCCAGAAGGCGCCCACTCGGGAGTCGGTCGTCTTCACAAGGTAGAGATCCGCGGCGAAGGTCCCGGCGGGCACCTTCACGCGCTCCGGCTTCGCCGCTCGCTCCACCGTGACGCTCACCCACGCGAGGGGGCGGTGCGCGAGCCGGCGTACGATCGAACTCGGCAGGAGCGGCAGCGTCTTTTTCTCCCCGGGACGCAGGAACTCGCCGCGGAGCCCGCGGAGCAGGATGAAGAGCTGATCCTCGGAAATTCCGCTCGCCTGCCACGGGAGCGTGCGGTCGCCGCTCTCCCCCTCGAAGTATGAGTGGAGCGTCTGGCGCACGGCGTTTCGATCGACCAGAAGCTCCTCGTAGACGTGCCCGCACCACTCGGCGCTCGAGAACGAGATCTTGGAAAGCGAGAAATCCCGCGATCGGAGGAAGACCGACGTCATCGTGTTGTAATCGTAGATTCCGGTCTGGAAGTCGCGCACTAGATTCATCTTCAGCGCTTCGAACGTGTCGGCTGCATGCTTCGCGGGGTTGTCCGACTTTACGCGCTTCGATTCGCTGAACGGCTCCGTCACGGTGATCATGACCGCCTGCCCGGTCCGTGCCTCGCCGTACCGCGTGACGCGATAGCGGTAGCCGGCCAATTCCGCGCGGTCGTCCTGCCAGTGCGACTCAAAGGTCGGTTCCGAGGCGCCCGCGCCGGAACCGAGGGCCGGAATGAAGAGGGCCGCGATCAGCATGGCGACCGCGGCGCCGTGACGTGCGTGGCGAAACATTTTTCGCTCCTCCGAATGACGTTTTGTGAGCTCGGTTCGTTGAAATGGGATCGGTGCCGCCCGTTCTCGGCCGGATCTCGACCGAGTATAGACCCGCCGAGGGTTGTGGAGATGGCCATTGCCACTTCTCCCGAGCAGGGTAAACTTCTTCCCCTGAGCCGCACATCATGACGCGCCGCGGAGCCCTTGCGGGAGCGGCCGTGGCTTACGAAGGGAGGAACCCCATGATTCCCACAGCGCCCAGCGTCGCCCAGGAAGTTCAGGCTCTCGAGCAGGAACTACTCCAGAAGTCGCAACGACTCGCCGAGCTGAAACGCTCCTTGCCGCGCGAACGGGTGGAGGACTACGTCCTGGCCGGATGGGACGGGCCGGTGACGCTCTCGTCGCTCTTCGCCGAGAAGCAGGACCTGATCGTCATCCACAACATGGGAAAGGGGTGCCGCTCCTGCACGCTCTGGGCCGACGGATTCAACGGAGTGTGGCGTCACCTGGCGAACCGCGCCGGATTCGTCGTCTGCTCTCCCGACGCGAGCGAGATACAGAAGGAGTTCGCCGGGAGCCGGCAGTGGGGTTTTCCCATGGTCTCGGGCCAGGGCTCGACCTTCATTCAGGACATGGGATTTCGCGGCGAGAAGTCCTGGATGCCGGGTGTCTCGACGTTTCATCGCGCCGCCGACGGCACGATTGAGCGCGTCGCGCGGGCCGAATTCGGTCCCTACGATCTTTTTTGCGGGGTCTGGCATTTGATCGCGATGCTGGGCGACGGCGAGAACGGCTGGGAACCCCGCTACACCTATTGACCGGCGGCCAGGGTGACTGCTTCCGCACGGAAGTGAAACTATAAGTGTTTATAACACAATAGCTTATTGACTAATCCCGTGGCCAATTGGAGAATCGACGGCATGTCGACGCCTGCCAAGCCAGCCCCCGGTGTTGAGATTCGCGCGCCTCGCGTAAAGGGGGCTGAGGAGGTCATCGACGGGGCCGCGCTCGCCTTCCTCGCCGACCTCTCGCGCCGCTTCACCCCACGAATCGACGAGGCGCTGGCGCGCCGCGCGTCGCGTCGCGAACGGCTGGCCGCCGGCGAGCGCCTGGACTTCCTCCCGGAAACACGCCATGTCCGCGAGGCTGACTGGCGCATCGCACCGACGCCGCACGATCTTCAGAAGCGCGTCGTGGAGATCACCGGCCCCGTCGATCCCAAGATGGTGATCAACGCGCTCAATTCCGGCGCCGATTGCTACATGGCAGACTTTGAGGATTCGACCACGCCAACGTGGGCGAATCTCATCGAGGGGCAGCGATCGCTTCGCGCCGCCGTCCGGCGCACGCTCTCCTACGACGACCCCGTGACCGGGAAGCACTACCGGCTGAACGAGTCGCCAGCCGTTCTCCTCGTCCGCCCGCGCGGACTCCATCTGCCCGAGAACCATCTCCTCCTCGACGGTCGCCCGGTGTCGGGCTCCCTGTTCGACTTCGGGCTCTATCTCTTCCACAACGCGCGGGAACTCCTGGGCCGCGGGACCGGGCCCTACTTCTATCTTCCGAAGCTGGAGTCGCACCTCGAGGCGCGTCTCTGGAACGACGTCTTCATCGCCGCGCAGGAAGCGCTCGGAATTCCACGCGGCTCGATCCGGGCGACGGTTCTCATCGAGACGCTTCCGGCAGCCTTCGAAATGGACGAGATCCTCCACGAGCTCCGGGAGCACGCCGCCGGGTTGAACTGCGGTCGCTGGGATTACATCTTCTCGTCCATCAAGGCGCGTCGCCACGACCCCGACGCCGTTCTGCCCGATCGAAGCCAGGTCACCATGGAGCAGCCCTGCATGCGGGCCTACACGCTCCTCTCGATCCGCACGTGTCATCGCCGCGGCGCCCACGCCATGGGTGGCATGGCGGCGCAGATTCCCATTCGGAACGACGCGGCGGCCAGCGAGCGGGCGCTCGAGAAGGTGCGGGCGGACAAGAGGCGTGAGGTTGGGGACGGCCACGACGGCACGTGGGTCGCGCATCCGGGCCTGGTCCCGCTGGCGCGCGAGATCTTCGAGCCGGGTCTGGGCGGGCGGCCGAACCAACTCCATCGGCTGCGGGAGGACGTGACGGTCACGGCCGAGCAACTCCTGGAGGTCCCGAAGGGGACCCGGACCGAGGAGGGTCTCCGCCACGACGTCCGGGTCGGCATCCAGTACCTGGAAGCCTGGCTCCGGGGCACCGGATGCGTTCCCCTTTA
>JANOOP010000301.1:0-2219 GCA_031421415.1 Candidatus Eiseniibacteriota bacterium | reverse complement strand
CGCCCCGCGCGCCGATCAACGCTTCGAGGCGAAACGGGCCGTCGCGAGAACGAGGAGGAACGCGCCGCCGACGGCGTAGATCGCGAGAACCGCGCCTCGGGCGATTCCGGGCGCGAGGGTGGCATGGCGAAGGAGGTAGTCGACTCCTTGTCCCAGCGCGACGACGAGCGCCGCGAGAAGCACGAGTGCCCAGCGCCTCCAGAGCGCGATGGCAGCGATGGCGGCCACGAGGGCCACGACGAGCGGGTCATGCCAATCGAGCGCGAGCCACCGGCCGATCAGATCCGGCATGGCCGCGCCGCCCGGTGCCGCGATGGCGGGAACGTGTGGGAATCGAACCCACCTCGGACGGCGGAGCCGCCCGACAGAAGGATTTGAAGTCCTCGGAGAACACCAGATCCCATCCGTCCCCACGCGAATCGCCGCATCACGCCAAAACCCGTAGGGGGCGTCCCCGGCGGGGCGTCACCTCGCCGATGACCGCGGCGCGGACGCGCGCCCGCGCCAGCCGCTTCAGAAACGCGTTCATCCGCGACGGCGCGATCGTCACCAGGAGCCCGCCGGACGTCTGCGGGTCCGCGAAGAGTCGCCTCGTCTCCTCGCTCACGCTCTCGTCCCATTCCGTCTCGCCGTTCACATAGTCGAGATTCGATTGAAGTCCCTTCGCCCAGACGCCTTGTGCCACGAACGCGGCCGCCGCGTCGAGCACCGGCACCGCCTGGCTCCAGACGCGGATCGTCTTTCGGCTGGCGCGCGCGACGTTCAGGGCGTGACCCAGAAGACCGAAGCCCGTCACGTCGGTCGCGGCGCTCGCTCCCGCGGCCGTCATCGCCGCCGCGGCGTCGCGGTTGAGCGTCGTCATCTGGCGCGTCAGGAGCTTCAGCCCCGCGGGCGAAAGGAGCCGCCGCTTGAGCGCGGTCGCCAGAATTCCGGTCCCGAGCGGCTTCGTCAAGACCACCAGGTCGCCCGCCTCGGCCCCGGCGTTGGTGACGACGCGCCGCGGCTCCACCGTTCCGGTGACCGCGAAGCCGAACTTGATCTCCGGGTCGCGCACCGTGTGTCCGCCGAGGAGCGACACCTTCGCCTCGCGAAGCATGGCCACGCCACCGCGGAGCATCTCGCGAAGGATCGTGGGGTCCTCCTTCTCCGGGAAGCAGACGATCGAGAGCGCCGTCAGCGGTGTCCCGCCCATGGCGTAGACGTCGCTCACGGCGTTCGCCGCGGCGATCCGTCCGAAGTCGTAGGGATCGTTCACGACCGGCGTGATGAAATCCACGGTCTGCACGAGCGCCAGGTGCGGCGAGATCTTGTAGACGCCGGCGTCGTCCCACGTTGTGGGGCCGACCAGCACCTTGGATCCGCGCGGCGGGCGCGGGAGCGATCGAAGCACGTTCGTAAGGTCCTCCGGACCCAGCTTGGCCGCTCAGCCCGCGCAGGCGGCCTGCTCGGTCAGGCGGAAGATGTCGCGCCGGGTGTGCTTCATGGCCGGAAGGCCCAGGCTTCGATCTCCACGAGGCAGTCGAGCGGGAGCCCCTTCGCCGCGATCGTCGTGCGGGCGGGCTTGTGGTCGCCGAACCATCGGGCGTAGACCTCGTTCATGGCCGCGAAATCGGCCATGTCCGACAGGAACACCGTCGTCTTGACGACGTCGGAGAGGTCGGCTCCGCCGGCCTGGAGCACGGCGCGCACGTTCTGCAGCACGCGATCGGCCTGGGCGGGAACGCCTCCCGCCACGAGCGCGCCGGTGGCGGGATCGATGCCGGTCTGGCCCGAGGTGATCACCCAGGTGCCCGGGCCGGTGACGACGCGACCGGGAGCGTAGGGCCCAATGGGGGCCGGAGCGCCGGTCGCCGCGATCGGCGTGGAGCCGGAACGGCCGCTCATTCGACCGTCACGCTCTTGGCGAGATTTCGAGGCTGATCGACGTCGCATCCGCGCTCCACCGCGACGTAGTACGAGAGGAGCTGGAGCGGAACCACGGAGAGCAGCGGCGTGAGCGGACCCATCGTGCGCGGAATGTAGAGCACGTGGTCGGCCTTCTGGGCGACGTGCGTGTCGCCCTCGGTCGCCACAGCGATGATCTTCCCCTTCCGCGCGCGAACCTCCTCCATGTTGCTCAGAACCTTCTCGTAGGCGGAGTCCTGCGTGCAGATGAAGACGACCGGCATGTTCTCGTCGATGAGGGCGATCGGGCCGTGCTTCATCTCGGCCGCCGGGTA
>JANOOP010000300.1:0-1772 GCA_031421415.1 Candidatus Eiseniibacteriota bacterium | reverse complement strand
GGCATCGGAGGAGAGGATGCCGTTTCGAGAGACGACGAAGATGAGCGAACGCGAGGAGATGGTTGAGAAGTACGAGTCAGGTTTGTACACGGTGAGCGAGCTGGCCAAGCAGTACGGGGTAAGTCGTCCGACGGTGTATCTGTGGATTGGGCGGAGTGAGGCAGCCGAAGCGCTGGTGGACCGGCCGCCGATTGCAAAGAGTTGCCCGCATGCGACCGATGAGGCAGTGGTCGAACGGTTGCTGAAGGCCAAGCATGCGAAGCCGCAGTGGGGGCCAGCAAAGCAACGAGCGCGATTGATGAAGGCATATCCCGACGAGGTATGGCCAGCGGTGAGCACGATCGGTGAGATCTACGACGCACACGGGCTGGTCAAGAAGCGAAGAAAACGCCGGAGTCGCGTGCCGATACGACGAGTGGAGCAAGTCCAGCCGGCGGGATCGGGCGAGATGATGTCGTGCGATCACAAAGGGTGGTTTCGTCTGGGCAATGGCCGATACTGCTATCCGCTTACGATCAATGAGCCCTTCAGCCGATACATTTATGCGATCGACGCGTTGAGCTCGACTTCACTGGAAGAGGCCAAGCCGGTATTTATTCGTGTGTTCCGTGAGTACGGGGTTCCCGCTGCGATGCTGAGTGACAACGGAGGACCATTCTGCTGCAGCCGCGCGTTGGGGGGATTGACGCGCTTGTCGGTGTCGTGGATCAAGCAGGGGATTCTGCCGACGCGGATTCGCAAAGGCTGCCCGTGGGAAAACGGCATTCACGAGCGGATGCACAAGACGCTGAAAGCTGAAACCGCGCGACCGCCCCAGGAGAATCAACGACAACAGCAGAAGAGGTTCGATGAGTTTCGATGGGAGTTCAACCACGAGCGGCCGCATGAGGCGCACGGTGGGCAAGCGCCAGCGAGCCTGTTTGCGCGATGCCCGCGGGAGTACTCGGAAGCCAGGGCGACGGCGGATGTCGAATATCCCGGACACTTCGAGCCTCGCCGTGTCCGGCACGGAGGCGCGATCAAGTGGAAGGGGCAGTTGCTGTTTGTCTCGGAGTCGCTCGTAGGCGAGCAAGTCGGACTCGAGGAGACCGACGACGGCGTGTGGACGCTTCATTTTGCGGACGTGGAGTTAGGCCGCTACGACGCGAGGACCAGGTCGCTGAGCTGAAACTGCGGAAAAGCTGAGGAAAACGTCGGTTTTCCACAAAGAAAGAAAAAGTAGCAAAAAGAAAGAAAGGTGAAGCGCCCTGATGGGAATGTGGAAAACGCGATGAAGCTGCGTTTCCCACATTCCCACAGGACCTGCGACGAGAAACCCACAGCAGGAGGACCAAAGACAAAGACAAAGTCAAAGTCAAAGACGAGCAAGTCAAAGGCAAAGACGGGTCCTGACGGCCCCGTTCAACCACCGACCAAGGTGTAAAGGAAGGTCCCGGTTTTCTGTAAAGGAAGCTCCCGGTTCCTCACCCGATCCCTCCGTTGGCGGTTGCCGCGGCCGCCTTCGCCAGGTGTGTGAGGATCTTCGTGATGACGCTCCTCTCGGTGATGATCGCGACGATCCGCATCGTCGCGCCGCACGTGCAGAGCAGAGGGCCGGCCTCGTAGACGCGGCGGATCAACTGAGCCCAGCGCTTCCGAAGCAGCTTGCGTTCGGTCGTATCGGGCTCGGAGGCAACCACGGACTGCACGCCGGCCGCAGAACGCACGCCGCCACCCTTGCCCCGGGCTTCCGATGCGTCGTTTCCGGCGGCATCATTCCCGGCCGCGGGCAT
>JANOOP010000299.1:0-4380 GCA_031421415.1 Candidatus Eiseniibacteriota bacterium | reverse complement strand
GTGCGAGTTCTTCTCGATCGTCGGCGTCGGATAGGAGGCGTTGTCGACCACGATCTCCTGCGCCGTGATGAGCGTGCCGCAGACGTGCTTGAAGGCGGCCGTGTCGAAGACGCCGTCCGCCCTGGCGAACTTCATGAGATTGACCGAGGCGAGATTGCACGCCGAGTCGTCCAAAAACATGTATTCGCTGCAGGGATTACTTGCGTTGATGCGCGCCGTGTTCGGGCAGGTGTGCCAGTCGTTGACCGTCGTGTCGAACTGGAGACCCGGATCGCCGCACTGGTGCGCCGCGTCGCAGATCATGTTCATGAGATCGCGCGCCTTGTAGGTGTCCATGGGGCGCCCGTCGGTCACCGCGTGCGTCGTCCAGGAGCCGTCCTCTTCCACGGCTCGCATGAACTCATCGGTGACGCGCACCGAGTTGTTCGAGTTCTGGAAGAAGATCGAGGCGTAGGCGGGGCCGTTCAGCGACGGGTCGTAGCCCGCGTCGATCAGCGCCCATGCCTTCTTCTCCTCCTCGGCCTTGCACTTGATGTAATCCACGATGTCCGGATGCTCGGCGTTCAGGATCACCATCTTCGCCGCCCGGCGCGTGCGGCCGCCCGACTTGATGACGCCGGCGAACGCGTCGAAGCCCTTCATGAACGAGACGGGGCCCGATGCCGTGCCGCCGCCGCCGATGTGCTCCCGCGAGGAACGGAGCGCCGAGAAGTTCGTTCCCGTGCCCGAGCCCCACTTGAAGAGGAGCCCCTCGATCTTCGCGAGGTTCAGGATCCCCTCCATCGTGTCGCCGACCGAGTTGATGAAACAGGCCGAGCACTGCGGCTTCGTTTCGACCCCGCAGTTGAACCAGACGGGGCTGTTGAAGGAGGCCTTCTGGTGGAGAAGGATGTGCGTCAGTTCGTCCTCGAACGCCTGCGCGTCCATCTCCGACGCGAAGTAGGCCTGCGTGCGGCCCCAGCCCGCGATCGTCTTCGCGACACGCCCGATCAGCTGCTTCACCGAGCGCTCGCGCTGCGGCGTGCCGATCTGGCCGCGGAAGTACTTCGAGGTCACGACGTTGGTCGCCATCTGCGACCAGAATTTCGGGAACTCGACGTCCTTCTGCTCGAAAACGACCTTGCCGTGCTCGTTCGCGATCGACGCCGAGCGCATCTCCCATTCGACCTCGTCGAACGGGTTCACGCCCGCGCGGGAGAAGAGGCGCGGAAAGCGGAGGCCGCTTCTCTTCTCGACCTCGATTTCGTTCTTCCCCTTCGTGCCCATCGCTCCTTCCAAAACCGCCATGCCTTCGTTGACCGACGTACCTTCGTTGCCCAGATCCCTCGCCATTCTCCGGCCCCTCTACGAGTCTACCCTCACCCGGGTCCCGCGTTCCCTGCGGCCCCCTTCCGCTGGCCCGGGCCGTATTTCCCCGGGCGCCATTTCCAAACCAGGGTCGCACGGTAGCCGACGGGGTGCGTAACGGGTCAAGAAAAAACACAACATCTTGGGGTACCTCATGATTTTACCCCAACCTATTGCGCCTGGGAATGGCTTCCTCACGCGTCGAACCGGCGGCCGTGACGGCTCCGGCGCGAGGGTATAGCCCTTTTGACGCCCACTGCCTTCTGCGGAAGGCGGGGATGCGGTTCCCGGGCAGGGGGTGGCTAAAATCGATCCACCCGCCCCACCGGGGGAGTTTGCGTTCCCGCCGGGGCGGGCGGTACGATGCGCTCCGGAAAGGGGGGGCCATGCCTAGCGACTTCAGTTACCGCGACGATTCCGACGTCTACGTCACCGTCTACTGGGGAGAGGTCTCGATCGTCGACATTCTCGACACGATCCTAAAACGCGCCCACGACTCCGATCTCCGGGTCGCCAAGGCGCACCTCATCGATCTCTCGCACGCCGCGTGGGTGGAGACGCCCCCGCAGCAGGTCCATCAGGAACTGGAGCGCCTCCGTCCCGCGTTCGCCCCACCCAAGATTCGCACCGCCTTCGTCACGCCCGGCGACTTCTTTTACGGACTCGCGAGCATGTATGCGCTGATGGAGGTCGTCTACGGGGCCGCGAAGGTCGACGTCTACCGAAGCTGGGGCGCCGCAGCCGACGCGCTGGGGCTCCCGCTCGCGTCCGCGGAGTCGTGGGCGCGAGATCGCATCGAAGCGGACCAGTAGGACCGACGATCACCTAGTTCCACTCCGAGGGGAAGTTCATGGCCAAGGAAAAGCGTCCCTCCGCCGGGGACAAGGATTCCCCGGCGGGTCCGTCGACCCCGAGCGGCGCCATCGCCGCGCTGCTCGACGAGAACCGAACGTTTCCGCCTGCGCCCGACTTCACCAAGGCCGCCCACGTCCGCGACGATTCGCTCTACCGGGAAGCAGCGGCCGACTTCGAGGGCTTCTGGGCTGCGCGCGCGGCTGAACTCGACTGGTTCGTGAAGTGGCACACGGTGCTCGACTGGAACGTCCCCGACGCGAAGTGGTTCGTCGGCGGAAAGCTGAACGTCGCTTACAACTGCGTCGACCGCCATCTGCGCGGCGCGCGCCGGAACAAGGCGGCGCTCGTCTGGGTCGGGGAGCCGGGCGACCGCCGCACGCTCACCTACTGGGATCTCTATCGCGAGGTGAACCGCTTCGCGAACGGGCTGAAGAAGCTCGGTGTCCGGAAGGGGGACCGCGTCGCGATCTACATGCCGATGGTCCCCGAACTCCCGATCGCGATGCTCGCCTGCGCGCGGATTGGCGCGGTGCATAGCGTCGTTTTCGGTGGGTTCTCCGCGGACTCGCTCCGTGACCGGATCAACGATGCCGCGGCCAAGGTCCTCGTCACGGCCGATGGGGGCTATCGCCGGGGCGCCATCCTCCCTCTCAAGCACGACGCCGACGAGGCGATCGAGGGATGCCCCACCATCGAGCACGTCGTGGTTTTCAAGCGGGGCGAGTTCCAGGTCCACATGAAGGAAGGGCGCGACCACTGGTGGCACCGCCTCATCGACGGCCTCTCGGACGACTGTTGGCCCGAGCCGATGGATAGCGAGGACCTCCTCTACACCCTCTACACGTCGGGGACGACCGGAAAGCCGAAGGGGATCGTCCACACGACGGGCGGCTATCTGACCGGGACCTGCGCGACGACGAAGTGGGTGTTCGATCTCAGGGAGGAGGACGTCTTCTGGTGCACGGCCGACTGCGGCTGGGTCACGGGTCACTCGTACGTCGTCTACGGTCCGCTTGCGAACGGGGCAACGGTGGTGATCTACGAAGGCTCCCCCGACTGGCCCGACAAGGACCGCTTCTGGCAACTGGTCGAGGAACTCGGCGTCACCATCTTCTACACGGCGCCGACCGCCATCCGCTCGTTCATGAAGTGGGGCCCGGAGTGGCCCGCCAAGCACCGGCTCACGTCGCTCCGCCTCCTCGGCTCGGTCGGGGAGCCGATCAATCCCGAGGCCTGGATTTGGTACCACAAGCACATCGGGGGCGAGATCTGTCCCATCGTCGACACCTGGTGGCAGACCGAGACGGGGATGATCCTCATCTCGCCGCTCCCGGGCGTGACCACAACGCGACCCGGGTCGGCGACGCGTCCGCTCCCCGGCATCGACGCCGACATCGTGAACGAGAAGGGCGAGTCGGTGAAGGAAGGGGGCGGCTACCTGGTCCTCAGGCGACCGTGGCCCGCGATGCTGCGCGGCATCTACGGCGATCCGGAGCGCTTCAGGCAGAACTACTGGACGCGCTTCCCGGGCGTCTATTTCACGGGCGACGGCGCCAAGCGCGACAAGGACGGCTACTTCTGGCTCCTCGGGCGCGTGGACGACGTCATGAACGTGGCGGGGCACCGGCTCTCCACAATGGAGGTCGAGAGCGCGCTGGTCGACCATCCCTCGGTGGCGGAGGCAGCGGTGGTGGGCCGCGCGCACGAGATCAAGGGGACCGCGATCGTGGCGTTCGTCACGATCCGGGAAGGGGAGGACCGCAGACCGGCGGTGATCGACGACCTGAAGGACCACGTCGTGAAGAAGATCGGAAAGATCGCGCGTCCGGACGAGATCATCCTGACGGCCGATCTCCCGAAGACGCGCTCCGGGAAGATCATGAGGCGGTTGCTGCGCGACATCGCGGACGGCAAGGCGGTGGGAGACACCACGACCCTCTCCGATCCCGGCGTGATCTCCCGGCTCAAGACGATGTACGAAGACAAGGAGGGGTAGTCCATCCTAAGGAGGGTGTCAGCGGAGCCGGGGAAGACCACTCGCGGGGGGCGGCATAGCCAAGTGGCTAAGGCGACGGTCTGCAAAGTCGTCTGGGACTGAAATCGACTGTTGATGCCGAGACCCGGAAGTGGCGTCGCGACAACGCAATCCATTTGGCCCCTCGGGTTTCGGCCCGGGGG
>JANOOP010000298.1:0-8786 GCA_031421415.1 Candidatus Eiseniibacteriota bacterium | reverse complement strand
GCTGCGGCTGGGGGGGCCGCAGGAGACGGGCCAGCTAGGGGCCGCACTTACGCGCGACCAACGTCGGCTCGCGTACTCGGTGAAACTCGAGGATGGCGATCTGTGGATGATGACCCTTAAGAGGGCCGGAGGATCGCCGTGACCCTCACCCCCGGAACTCGCCACGGCCCCTTTGGCGCCTCGTCCATTCGCCCATGGCTGGCCTCGCACCTTTTCGTCTGACTGGTCGTTACCCAACGGACTCGGCACCGAGCCCTTGACAAGCGCGGTTGTGAGTGGCTCCCCAGGTAGGATTCGAACCCACAACCCGCCGGTTACCAGCCAAGCCACTCCTCCCCTTCCGCAAACCCTGTACGTACTCCCAGCCACGAAGAAGCCCCCCAGGGCAACCCGGGGGGCCTTCGCGTTCGTCAATCGGATCGCACGGCGCGCGCAGCGCCGACGCTACTACCTCAAACCTTCTCCTTAGCCTTCGCGGCGCAGCACGCGTCGCCCTTCCCGTTGGAGACCGTCATCATCTTCGTGAGCTCGGCGCGGACGTTCTTCCCGTCGCCGCGGTAGGAGTTCTTGAAGCCGGCCGTCTGGATGGACTTGGCCAGCGCCTTCTTGTCCATCTTCCTGTCGGCCACGACGTACGCCACGCGCGTCTTCAGATCGACGTGCGCGCAGTGGATGCCGCTCTGCGCCATCAATGCCTTGGTGATCCCGTCGGCGCAGTGATCGCACTCGGCGGTCGGAACGGCGAACGAGTAGACCATCTGGTTCGCGCCGATCGTGCAGCTCTTCCCTTCGGCCATCGCGCTCGCGCCCTTGCCCATGTCGCACTTGCCGCCCTCGGCGCTCACCATCTTCGCACCGGTCGGACAAGCCTTCGCAGATGCCTCGGCATCCTTCCCTTCGCACTTCTCGCCGCCGGCCCATGCCGCCGTCGCCGTCAGGAGGGCCACCATGCTCAAAGCTGTCAACACGTTCATACGCTTCATGTTGCTCTCCCTCATGGGTTGGTTCTCATGGATCGGACGCTTCAATGGTACACCGGGAGGTTCGCATCGTCTCCCGTCAATTCGTGAGTCCGCCGAACGCCTTGTCTCGCTGTGACTTGAACGATTGGACCCCGTCCGCCAGCATCTCCGCGAAGCGGCGCTGGAACTGGATATCCTTCAGCATCGCCGCCTCCCGGGGATTCGTGATGAAGGCCACCTCCACCAGCACGGAAGGGATCTCCGGCGCCTTCAGGACCACGAAGCCCGCCTGCTTCACACCCCGGGTCTCCAGCCGCGAATCGGCGTCGAGCGCGTCGATCAGGACTTCCGCCAGCTCGCTGCTCCGCCGGACGGTGTCGTTTTGACTCAGAACGAAGAGAATCGAAAGCAACAAATCCCCGGTCTCGTGCGGCACGCCTCCGATCAGGTCCGCCGCGTTTTCCTTTTCGGCCACCGATCGGGCCGCCTCGTCCGTGGCGCCGGTCATGCTCAGGAAATAGACCTCGGTCCCGGTCGCGTCGCGATTGCGGCTGGCGTTGCAGTGAATGCTCATGAAGATATCGGCCTGGTAGCGGCGAGCGATCTCCATCCGCTTCCGAAGCGGAATGAAGTAGTCGCCGGTCCGGGTGAGGACCGCGCCCACGCCCGGCATCTGATCGAGTTCGGCCTTCAGCTTCTTCGCGATGGCGAGCACGATGTCGGCCTCCTGGAGCCGGCGGTACCCGATCGCCCCCGGGTCGTCGCCGCCGTGCCCGGCGTCGATCGCCACGATCAGCCTCCGCGAGCGCTTCATCTCTTCCACGCGCTGCGCCAGGGCCTTCTCGGCCTCAGGATTCACCGGAGCCGGCACGTCGACGACGACTCGGTCGGGCTGGCCGTCCGCGGGGGCCAGGACGAAGCCGAGCGGCGTGGTCGGCTTCTTCAGACCGATCCGGATGGAGGTTCCGGAATCGGAGACCGCCGTGAAGATGTCGCTGACCAGACTGTCGCCGACGAACTCGGTCGTGATGGCCGGCGACTTCCGGGTCCCCGGCAGGTAGACCTCGAACGTGAGGGAGTCGGCCATGCGGAAGCGCGGCTCGCCCGGGTTGGCCGTCAGGTCGAAGACGAGCCGGGTGTGGTCGGGCGCGGTCCAGAAGCGGATCCGCGCCAGCTCCGGTACGGGCTTGGCCTTCTTCGGGACGGGGGCCTTCGCCGGCGCCGCTCCGAGCAGACCGAGCGCCAGGGCAGTCAACACGAGAAGGCCCGTGCGCGCCCCGGGAATTCGGGGGCGCGACGCGGGCCTGCGATTCAGCGTCTGGTTATTCGCCAGGATCGACCGCGATGAATTGGGTCGCATCGCCTCGCTTGATGAGGAGAACCACGGGCTTCTTCGGATTCTTCGCCTTCGACTTGTCGACGGCGTCATTGTACTCGAATGTGTCCTTCACGGGCCGATCGTTCACTTCCTTGATGATGTCGCCGCGCTGGAGCCCCGCGTCGTCCGCGCCGCTTCCCTGCGCCACCTCGACGACGACGACCCCTTCCTTCTCCCGAAGGCCGTTCTCCTTCGCGAAGTCGCCGGCGAGCGATTCCACCGCGATGCCGAGCCACGAAGCCGGCGACTGCGACTGGGCGGCCAGGCGCTCCTCGGCGGGGCGCTCCACCAGCGTCACGAGGATCTCCTGCGGCGAGCCCTGCCGCAGCAGACGCACGCGCACCTGCTTGTTCACCGGCGTGTCGGCGACGAGGAGGCGGAACGTCTGCACGTCGCCGACCTTCTTCCCGTCGAACTCGGTGATGACGTCCTTCATGCGGAAGCCCGCCTTCGCGGCCGGCGTGTCGTCGCTGATGCTGCTCACCAGGACTCCCTTGGTTCCCTGGAGTCCCCACGTGTCGGCCAGTTCGGGCGTCAATTCTTGCGGAACGATCCCCAGATAGCCGCGCGTAACCTTGCCCGAGGCGATCAACTGCTTCGAGATGTTTCGCGCCAGGTTGATCGGGATCGCGAAGCCGATGCCCTCGCCGCTCGGGTTGATGGCGGTGTTGATGCCGATCGCCTCGCCCCGGATGTTCAGGAGCGGCCCGCCGCTGTTTCCGAAGTTGATCGACGCGTCGGTCTGGATGAAGTTCTGGTACGAGGGCGCGCCACCTGCGATGGCGAGGTTGCTCCGCCCCTTCGCGCTCACGACGCCGACGGTCAGCGTCCCGTCCAGTTCGCCGAGGGCATTCCCGATGGCGATCGCCCAGTCTCCGATCCGGATCTCGTCGGAGTCGCCGAGCGGCACGACCGGCAGGTCGCCGCCGTTCTCCACCTTCAGCACGGCGACGTCGGTGCCGCCGTCGCTTCCGACGACCTTCGCCCGGAGCTTCCGGTGGTCGCTCAGGATGACCATGATGTCGGTCGCGTCGCGGATGACGTGGTTATTCGTCAGCACATAGCCCGCCCTGTCGATGATGAAGCCCGAGCCGCTGCTCGGGATCTTCATCCCTTTGTGAGGCGACTGGGGATTCTGCGGATTCTGCGGCGACTCCGGGAACATCCGCTTGAAGAAGTCGCCGTAGGGTCCGTCGAAGCGGAACCCCTGGCCGCCGGCGCCTCCCGCCTCGCGCTTCACCTCGATGGTCACGACGGCCGGAAGCGTCTGGTCCGCGATGACGGTGAAGGGGCTGGAGAGCGGCGAGGAGACCGCGGGCCGCTCCTTCGCGGCGAGCATCGCGGTGCCGCCGCCCTGCCCGCCTCCCGCGAGGATGAAGCCGGCCACGATTCCCACGGTGAGAAGCGAGCCGGCCACGACGAGCGTCTTGGCGGCACGAACGGTTTGACGAGGATCCATGCTTCCTTTCTCTCGCATCGGCGGCCATGGGCCGCCGGCAACGTTACTCCGGCGTCGGGGCTTCGGGAGCGGACGCGTGGGGCGCCTTCTCCGTGGCGGCGCGAAGGTGGGATAACTCCACCTCCTTGGCCGCGATCGCCGCATCGACGCCTTCGACGCGAACGCGAAGCCGAATCATCTCGGGGTCGCTCTCCATTCGGGAAAACTCCCCCTTGTTCCACACGATCAGAGCCCGCTCGCCGAGATCCGCCAAACCCCTCCGGCGTTCCCGGCGGAGCGAGACGAGATCGACGCGGAGAACCCCCTCGCCGAATGCCCGGCGCGCGCCCCGTCGAGTCCGGTCTGAAACCGAGCGGACCTCGTCGCGGATGCGGCTCCACATGCTGGTCGGGGTATTCATCGTTTTGTGCCGGTGCAAGTCGTTGGCCTGGTGGACTCTAGGTACGCGCTCTGGTGCTGTCAAGTCGGTAGTACCCCCACCGCTGTCGAGGGTTCCCCCGCCTTCACCGGCCCTTCACACGTTGCACGCCCGGCTCCGCTCCCTATACTGACGCGCCATGGCCCCGGAACGACCCGTCTTTTTCATCGCCGACGCTCATTTGGGCCAGGGCTCCCCCAAATCGAACCGCGAGCGGGAGCGCGACCTGCTGGCTTTTTTCGACCACGTGGGAGCGTCCGGCGCGGCGCTCTACGTGAATGGAGATCTCTTCGACTTCTGGTTCGAATACCGTCATGCCATCCCGAAGCGATTCGTTCGAGTGCTCCTGGCCCTCGGAGCGTTGAAACGGCACGGAACCCCTGTAACGTATGTCGGCGGAAATCACGATTTCTGGATCGGCGATTATCTCCGACGGGAACTCGAGATTCCCTTCCACGACGAGCCGGCGCCGCTGGCGCTCCAGGGACGCCGAATCCTGCTGGCCCACGGCGACGGCCTCGGCCCGGGAGACGCCGGCTACAAGTTGCTGAAGGGCGTCCTCCGCGCGCCGCTCTCGCGCTGGCTTTACCGCTGGATCCACCCCGACATCGGCATCCCGCTCGCCACCGCCACGTCCCACACCAGCCGGCAACACGCGCCGCGCCGGGAGCGAAGCGACGAGGAACTGGAGGCGGCGCTGGGAGGGCCCTTCTTCGCGGCGGGATACGACGCGGTGGTGCTGGGGCACTATCACCGTCCCGTCCACCGAAACATCGGGGGGCGCGACTTCCTGATCCTGGGGGACTGGATTCGCGGGCGGAGTGTCGTGAAGCTGGAGGAAGGGCGCTTCACGCTCCTCGAGCGCGCGCCGGGGATTTAGGACTTCGGGCCCGGCCGGGCCGGCCCGGCGCTAGAGCTTGGCGCTGATCGAGAAGAGGTGGCTGGAGCCGAGATTCGCGCCGATCGGCAAGAGCGCGTAGTCGAACGCGATCGCTCCTCGCGTGATCCCCAGCCCGAAACTCAGGTCCTGGTTGTCGTAGCCGAACTTCGCCCCCGTGCGAAACGCCAGCCAGTCGTGATAGGCGTATTCGCCGCCCAGATGGAAGCGGCTCTCCTCGCCGCGAGCCTTCCGAAATTCGGTGGAGATCAATCCCGTACCCTGGACCGCCTTGATCTCCCGGCGATAGGCCGCACCGCCGCGGATCGTGAGCGGGAGCGGGAACGACTCCGCCACGAACTTCGCCTGACCGCCCACGTTCTGGACCGCCGCGCCCAGCGAGAGCCCGCTGGCGCCGACCGCATAGCGACCCCCCAGATCGAAGGCGATCGAAGAGGCGCTCTCATCGGCGATCATCTCGCGGATGTAGCGCACCGAGAGCCCCGCCGCGGCGCCCGGCGCCACGTACACGCCGTAGCCAAGCGTGGCGGCGATGTCGTTAAATCCAAAATGCCCCGTCAGAACGCCGGTCTCGTCCCGCCGCTCCAGCTCCGACGTGTAGAAGCCGGTGAACGAAGCGCCGAACGTGCCCACGCCGAGCGGCCCCGAGACCGCCGCGTACTCCTGGCGGAAATCGTCGAGCCACTCGTTGTGCATGGCGGTGAGCCGAATTCCCTCGTGCCCGGAGGCGAGTCCGGCCGGGTTCCAGTGGAGCGCCGTCGGGTCGTCGGCGACCGCGACGAATGCGCTCCCCATCCCCATGGCGCGCGCGCCGACGCCGATCTTGAGAAACGCGAATCCGGCCTCGCCGGTCGCGGCCTGCGCGCGTGGAGCGGCTGCAAGGCCGAGAGCGACAAGGGCCAGAAGAGCTCCGATCCGGAGCGGAGGGGCGATTGTTCGAAGGGAGCGGCGCATCGGTTTCTCCTCTGCCAGGACGACCCGGGACGGCTGCATCAACGGACCACCGCCAGCCGGACCACCTTCACTTCGGTCCCGGCCGGCGAATTCACTGCCACACGGCAGACATAGAGGCCGCTCGACATCGCGGCGTGATTCCAGACGACGGCATGTTCGGCGGAGCCGGCTTCGTCGGCTGCGTCCACGGCCGGCTCGGCCACCAGCGCGCCCGCGGGATCGTAGATCGTCACCCGGACGTCCGTCGCCGGCCCGCTCAGGCGGTAGTGGATCGTGGTCGATCCCCCGCTAGCGGGGTTCGGATAAGCGTACACCTCGGAGAGGATCTGGGTCCCGCCCGAAGGGGCCGCCGGGCCGGTCGGAAGCACCGCGTTTCGGGTCGGCCCCAGTCGCCACTGGCTCCAGGAGAGCGTCCCGGGACCGACCACGATCGCCGTGTTCCGCACCACGATGGCGCACTGGGCCGACAGATCGAACGTCTCGATCCACTCGGCCAGGCCGTCGTTGTCGAGGTCGGCCAGGATCGGGGGCGGCGAGAGCCCCGTGCTCCCGAGTTCCGCGAACGAGGGGATCGGAGCGCCGTCCCGGCGATAGGCCAGCCGCCTGCCGTCGGGCAACACCGCGATCACGTCGAGAGCCCCGTCGCCGTCCACGTCCGCGATCATCGGCGCCCAGACTCCCACGCTGTCGGCGGGGGCGAGCGGGTCGCCGGCGCGAACGGGGAATCCCGAACGCGGGGCGCCATTCCAGTGGAACGAGGCGAGGCGGCAATCGTCGCCGGTCTGGAAGAGTTCGGGATACCCGTCCCCTTCCAGATCTGCGGCCGAGACCTCGACCGCGCGTCCCACCGTGGTGAGGGCGGCGGGCCAGCCCGCGAGTTCCTCGATGGAGATGTAGGACGAGGGCGGATCGCCGGGGATGTGTGTCGCGAAGACGAACCGGAAGGCATGGAAGGCCCCGTTCTTGTCGGCCATCAGCGCCTCGTATTTCCCGGCCGCGTCGCGATCGAGATTCGCCAGGGTCGGCGGGCCGAAGGGACCTCCGATCCGGATCATGTAGTAGGCCGCGCTGGCGTCGTCGAGATCGCGCGGGAGGTTCGGGTCGGTGAAGATCTCCCAGTTCGCGACCGAGATTCCACTCACGCTCAGTTCCTCCCCCGACGTCGTCGCGACGTTGGCGACCACCACCTCCGGGAGTCCGTCGCCGTCGAGATCGGCCGCTGCCGGCGGATCGTCGGTCGCGCCCCTCATCGGGACCGTGTAGGTCGTGACCACTCCGCCCGAGACCTTCACCGCCGTCAGGAGCGACCCTCCGAGCGGGCTCGCGCTCGAGCCGACCACGATCTCCATCCCGCCCACCCCGTCGAGGTCGACGAGGATCGGTTGCGCCCGCGTCGGGAATCCGCCGCCGCCGACCAGAACGCCGATCGTCCCGACGTTGTTGTCGCCGTCGAGCACTTCGCTCCCGTCGGCATGGAGGGCGTAGATCGTCCCGTTCAGCGTCTGGAAGACCACCTCGTTCCCCGCGACGCCGTCGATGTCTCCCACGCAGGGACTCCCCGCGAGCGGCGAGGGGGTCCCGATGAAGGGGGTCGGCGTGGCGTCTCCGTCCAGGTAGTCGGTTCCGTCGGGCCTGAAGATGTAGAGCTCGCCCGGGTTGCTGGTCCGGCGCGCGGGAACGATCAACTCGAGCGTGCCGTTGCCGTCGAGGTCGGCCGCCACCGTCGCGCCGACGAGGAGCCGCGTGTTCAGGATCTTGGGGAATCCGGGCCGGTTCCGCGCGATGGAGACGGTGAAGCTCATGACGCTGTCGGCCGCGCTGATCCCGGTGATGGAGATTCCGGTGCGAGCGCCGCCGTAGGCCTCCGTGGACGGATTCGTGTCGGGGGTGAGCGCGTCGCGGCCGCCGCCCCGGAAGACGTCTGCCGGGCTCCCGGCCGTCAGCGACGTGGGCGGCGCGTCGAGGTCCTGCACCCCGTCCGCCTCCACCAAGTCGACGCCCTTCCGCTGCGTGTCGCCGTTCACGACATTGTCCGCGAGGCCGGCGGCGACCTTGGAATCATCCACGTGATAGACCGTCATGCCGGAGCCGGTCCCGTCTCCCGGAAGGAAGAAGTCGAACTCGGCGCCGAGATAGCTGTCGGCGTAGAAGTCGAACATGAGGTCGCCATTCGAATCGCGGGCGCCATCCAGATCGTCGAAGTCGAATTCCCCGTCCCGATTCGGATCCTGATCGCGATTCTCCAGGAGGAGATACTCGCTCTGCGTCTGTTGGATCAGGATCGCGCGCGGGTGCGGCGCCACGGCGCGGTCGAGACGAGAGAGCTGGAACGCGCCGTTCGCCAGGACGCGCCGCGGCGCCAGGGCGCCGAGCCTGGCGCGGGACCACGCGCTGGGGCTGGAGGGAACGAAGCCGTTCGCGTTCCAGACGCCGCCGGCCATGATGTCCCAGGCTCCGAGTCCCTGATTGTTGCCGTTCGTGTCGGGGGTCGTGTCGTAGAGATCGGGCAGGCCCAGCTGGTGCCCGTACTCGTGACATGCGACGCCGATCATGCCGAAGACGTAGCCGTCCTGCGTCTCCGATTCGGGAAGTTCCACCGCCTCCTTCACGCGCCACGGCACGCCGGGCGATATCTCGTCGTTCGTCGGGATGCCGGGGATGCCGCTCGGGTCGGGGAGGATGAGCGCGAAGTCCTGGGCCGTCACGAAGGCGGACCA
>JANOOP010000297.1:0-2181 GCA_031421415.1 Candidatus Eiseniibacteriota bacterium | reverse complement strand
CGGCGAAGCCCGTGAAGCCGGCGAAGCAGGTGACCGAGTTCGCCGTGATCCTGCCGGGCTATCAATCGAAGGACGGCGCGCAGTCCGAGCTCAAGGCGCTTCAGCTCCTCGGATTCCTGGTCAAGGACGCGACCATCGTCTCGAACGAAAACGGCAGCTATTCGATTCGCCTCGCCCAGATGAAGTCGAAGTCTAGCGCGGAGGAGATGGCAACGTCCCTCGCGCGAATGTCGTTCCGCGCCGTCGTGCAGACGGTGCAGCGCTAGGGAAGCACCTCGTCACGAAGCTGTTGCCCGGTAGCGGCGGGCCGGCCGCAAGCGTTTGCGGGACATCTTGTTAACCAGCCACTTGTGGCCGCGACCCGAGTGGCGTATACTATGACTCGCGTGGGGGGCAGGATTCGGTGACGTCGCAGACGTCTGCCCGATCCGTCCGCCGCTCCCGCGTCGTTCTTTTGTGGTGCCGGTGCCCACGGAAGAGCGCGCCCCGAGGCGCAGCATGCCGATCCCGCCGCGGATCCTGGCGCGCTAGCATCGTTCCGCCCGGCGCAGTTCTTGGGACAGCGACGGTAAACATGATGATTCTCCCATCGGAATATCTGGGCCCCAAGACCGGCCTCTCCGCGAGCGATCGCCGTGCGGCCGCCGTCAAGCGCGCCATCGACGTGACGCTTGCCTCCCTGGGCTTGCTGGTGCTCCTTCCCGTTTTCGGCCTCATCGCACTCGTCATCAAACTCGATAGCCCCGGCCCCATTCTCTACGCGCAGGTTCGCGTCGGGTTGAACCGCCGCCGCCGCGAAGGCGACGGGGATGGAAACGGAAACGGCCACGCGCGGTCCGTCGATCGCCGTGAGCGGGACGGCTACGGCCGGCCGTTCAAGATCTACAAATTCCGCAGCATGATCACCGACGCGGAAAAGAACACGGGCCCCGTCTGGGCGGCGAAGAGCGATTCGCGAATCACGCGCGTCGGCGCCTTCCTCCGAAAGACGCGGCTCGACGAAACGCCCCAGTTGTGGAACGTGCTGCGCGGCGACATGAGCATCGTGGGACCGCGGCCGGAGCGGCCGACGTTCGTCGTGGAGCTGACGCAGACGCTCCCCGACTATCCGCAGCGCTGCAACACGCTCCCCGGCATCACCGGACTCGCGCAGGTGAAGTGGCAGTACGACACCTCCATCGAGACCGTGAACCGGAAGCTCGAGTACGATCTCTACTACGTGAGGCACCGCCGTCTGCTCCTCGATCTCAAGATCATGGCTGCCACCGTGAAGGTGATGGCCCGCGGAGACGGCGCGCACTAGATCCTCCGATTCGAAAGCGACGAATCCTCATTCGACGAATCCTCAGGGCCGGCCACGAGCCGGCCTTGTTCGTTGGGGGCCTTTTACTTGACCCCCGTCGCGCCCCGATGCTAGCGTGCGCCCGAGACGCGGACGCGGTGCTCACGGAACGAGCGCCCGCTCCGCGATTCCACCTTGAGACAACCCACACGGACCACGCAGCGCGCCACGGTCGAGCGGCTCTGGCGACGCGCCGAAGAGATCCGCTCGCTTTGCGGCCTTCCTCCCTTGCCGCCCGAGATCCCGGGTTCGCCCGACGGGTCGGACGCGGCGTCGCTCGAATTCCTCGTCGATTATCTACTCCGCGATCTGGAAGGGAACTTCCGCCGCGAACTCGCCACGCGCGTCCAGCTCGAAGGGCTGGCCGAACTCATGGCGTACACGACCGAAGGCGCGGAGCCGGGGCAAGGCTACGGGCTACTCGTGAACTATCTCGCGAGGGCGCTCGACGAGCCTCGCCTCTGGATCGGCATTGTGGACGGGCAGCCCCCGGCCTTCACCCTCTTCCGCGCCGGCGATCCCTCGCTCCACGACGTGCGCCCCGAGCGGGTCCATCTTCAGTGGCTTCACCCCGACTGGCTCCATTGGATCGCGCTGGGGGAAGGGGAGCCGGCCCTCTGGTCGGGTCCGACGGGATCGCGCAAGGGCGGCCCCTGGTACACCGTGCCGATCCGGGGAGAGATCCCCTACGACCGATTTACCGGAGAAGTACCGGCTTGCCCCGGTTCGCTCGCCGCAAGCGCCGTCTGCGCGCTCTCCCGAGGTCCGCTGGAGGAGATGGCGGGCGGACATCGCGCCTGCGGACAATGCCAGTTTCGACGCGTTGCCGGCCTGGTCGG
>JANOOP010000296.1:0-8651 GCA_031421415.1 Candidatus Eiseniibacteriota bacterium | reverse complement strand
CGAGAGCGCTGGCTCTGCGGTTCGTGCGGCGCGATCTACAACCTGAGCAGCAAGCCGCCGAAGGTCGCGGGGCAATGCGATCTCTGCGGCGAGGCGCTCACGCAGAGGGCCGACGACGAACCGGCGACGGTTCGGGCGAGGCTGGAAGTCTACGAACGGGAGACGGCGCCGCTGGTCGCGTACTACGCGCAGCGGGGCGTGCTTCGAAACGTGGACGCGACGGGACCGGCGGAGCAGGTGTACGGCGCCATCCAGCGCATTCTGGTGTGATTCAGATCTACGGCCCCGAGGAAATCGCGCGGATTCGGGAGAGCGCGCAGATCGTCGGGCGGTGCCTCCTCGCGTTGGCGAGTGAGGTTCGGCCCGGGGTCTCGACCCTCGACCTCGACAAGGTGGCGGAGAAATACATCCGCGACCAGGGAGGCGAGCCGGCGTTTCTGGGCTACCGCGGGTTTCCGGCGAGCATCTGCGCGTCGGTGAACGAAGAGGTGGTCCACGGGATCCCTTCGGCCAAGCGCATCCTGAAAGAGGGAGACGTGATCTCCCTGGACATCGGGGTGAAGAAGGCCGGATTTTACGGAGACGCGGCGCGGACGTTCGCGGTCGGGACCATCGCGCCGGAGATTCAACGGCTGCTCGATACAACGGAGCGGTCGCTGGCGGCGGGGATCGAGAAGGCTCGTCCGGAAGGGCGGGTCTCGGACATCTCGGCCGCGATCGAGGGGGCGGTGAAGGCAGCCGGCTTTTCGGTCGTCCGCGCGCTCGTGGGTCACGGCGTGGGCCGCGCGCTCCACGAGGAGCCGCAGGTCCCGAACTACGGGCGGCCCGGAGAAGGGCCGAAACTCCGCGTCGGGATGGTGCTCGCCATCGAACCGATGGTGAACGCGGGAACGGCGGACGTGGTGACGTTGGCGGATCAATGGACCGTGGTCACCGCGGACCGAAAGCGCTCGGCGCACTTCGAGCACACGGTCGCGATCGGCGCGGCCGGACCTGAGGTGCTCTCACTCGTCGAGGCGGACTGAGAGGGGCATGGCCAAGGAAGAAGGCGTCCAGGTCGAGGGAACGGTCGTCGAGCCGCTGCCGAACGCGATGTTTCGCGTGGAGCTCGAGAACGGTCACAGGGTACTGGCGCATATCTCCGGCAAGATGAGGATGAACTTCATCAAGATTCTGCCGGGGGACAAGGTGACGGTGGAGCTTTCGCCCTACGATTTGACGCGCGGGCGCATCGTCTACCGGTACAAGTAAGCATTCGCGAGGAGCGGGTACGCCATGAAGGTGAAGGCTTCGGTCACGAAGATCTGCGAACACTGCAAGGTCGTGCGGCGCAAGGGCGTCGTGCGGATCATTTGCAAGAACCCGCGCCACAAGCAGCGGCAAGGCTGAGCGCCGGGTAAGGAGGAATAGTTTGGCACGTATCGCCGGGGTCGATCTCCCGAACGACAAGCGCATCGAGATTGGCCTGACCTACATTTTTGGAATCGGTCCCTCGACCGCGCGGAAGATCATTGCCATCACGGGGATCAACCCCAGCACGCGCGTCAAGAACCTCGCGGACGAGGAAGTGGGACGGCTGCGCCAGGTGATCGAGGCGCAGTTCAAGGTGGAGGGCGCCCGCCGCACCGAGGTCGCCATGAACATCAAGCGCCTGATGGACATCGGCGCGTACCGGGGACTGCGTCATCGCAAGGGTCTCCCGGCTCGCGGGCAGCGCACTCGCACCAATGCTCGCACGCGTAAGGGGCCGAAGAAGACGGCTGGCGCGATGCGGAAGACCGTCGCCAAGCCCGCGCCGAAGTCGGCGGCGAAGTAAGCGCGACACCCGAGGAAAGGAAGCAGCGTGGCCGAAGCAACCGCAACACCGAAACCGAAGAAGAAGCGCGAACGGAAAGTGGGCGTCGCCGGTGTGGCCCACGTCCAGTCCACGTTCAACAACACGATCATCACGATCGCCGATCTCGACGGGCACACGGTTTCGTGGGCCAGCGCCGGGAAGGTCGGCTTCAAGGGATCGCGAAAGAGCACGCCGTTCGCCGCGCAGCTCGCGGCGGAGTCGGCCGGCAAGGAAGCGATTTCCCTCGGATTGAAGAAGGTGGAAGTTTGGGTGACGGGCCCGGGCGCGGGACGCGAGGCGGCCATTCGCTCGCTCCAGGCTGCCGGTCTCGAGATCACCGCCATCAAGGACGTCACCCCGATTCCGCACAACGGCTGCCGCCCGCCGAAGCGGCGCCGCGTTTAGCGGTAACAGGAGGAATTCGCTCAGCCTATGGCGACGTATCGCGATGCAAAGTGCCGGCTCTGCCGCCGGGAGGGCGAGAAGCTCTTCCTGAAGGGTGCGCGCTGCTTCACGGAGAAGTGCGCATTCGAGCGGCGTGGCTACGCCCCCGGCGAACACGGGCGCGACCGCCGGTCGAAGGAGACGAACTACGGGACGCAGCTTCGGATGAAGCAGAAGACCCGCCGCATCTACGGAATTCTCGAAGCGCAGTTCCGCAATTACTTCGAGAAAGCCGAGCAGAAGAAGGGTGTCACCGGCGAGAACCTGCTTCTCTTGCTGGAGCGCCGGCTGGACAACCTGGTCTATCGCCTCGGCTTCGCGCCGTCGCGGTCTTCGGCCCGGCAACTGGTGCGGCACCGTCATTTCACGATCAACGACCGTATCGTCGACATCCCGTCGTTCCAAGTCCGGGTGGGGGACGAGATCCGCGTTCGTCCCGGCAGCAAGGACTCGGTGGCGATTCAGGCCTCGCTGGAGGCCAACAAGGGCCGGGAGACCATGGTTTGGCTCTCCCTGGACACCGAGAAGCTCTCGGGCCGACTCTTGGAATATCCGACGCGCGGCAACATCCCGACCAAGGTCTCCGAGCAGCTCATCGTCGAGCTCTACTCGAAGTAACCGCGGCCTACGGAGGAACCAACGCGCCATGAAGTTCAAGAATCTGCAGATGCCGAAGAACGTCGAAGTCGACGATAAGACCACGACGAACCATTACACGAAGTTCTCCATCGAACCGCTGGAGCGCGGATTCGGCGTGACGCTGGGCAACGCCCTTCGCCGCGTGCTCCTCTCGTCGCTCCCGGGCGCGGCGGTCACGGCCGCCAAGATCGAGAGCGTGCAGCACGAATTCTCGACGATCACGGGCGTGAAGGAAGACGTGCCCGAAATCATCATGAATCTGAAGCAGATGCGCTTCAAGATTCACAGCGACGCGCCGAAGATGGCGACGTTCGACGTCCGCGGCAAGGCGACGGCCACGGCCGCCGACCTGAAGGCCGATCCGGACATCGAGATCCTCAATCCCGAGCTGCACGTCGCCACCCTGAACAAGGACGGCGAGTTCCGCTGCGAGATCGAGATCGGCGCCGGGCGCGGCTACGTTTCGGCCGAGAATCAGGCGACCCAGGATCGGCCCATCGGCGTCCTCCCGGTCGACTCCATGTTCTCGCCGGTGACGAAGGTGAACTTCGAGGTCGAGAACACCCGCATCGGGCAGCGCATCGACTACGACAAGCTGACGCTGGAGATCTGGACCGACGGCAGCGTCATCCCGTCGGACGCGCTGGCGTACGCCGCCAAGATCCTCAAGGATCACTTCGCGCTCTTCATTCACTTCGAGGAAGAGATCGTGGAGGAGATCGAGGAAGAGGTGGACGAGGAGTTCCTGCGCATCAAGGCGTTGCTGGAGCGGAGCGTCGAGGAGCTGGAGCTGTCCGTCCGCTCGTCGAACTGCCTGAAGGCCGCCAACATCAAAACGATCGGCGATCTGGTCACGAAGTCCGAGGGCGAAATGCTCAAGTACCGGAACTTCGGACGGAAGTCGCTGAAGGAGATCGCTGACATCCTGATCGGGATGAACCTCGGTTTCGGGATGGACGTGTCGAAGTACAAGCTGGGCGAGAAGATCGAAGCCGCCTGAGAGCTTCCCCGCCCGTAACGGACAGGATCCCGAACGATGCGCCACCGTAAATCATTCAAGAAGCTGAGCCGCACGCGCGAACACCGCCGTGCTTTGCTCCGGAATCTCGTGACGTCGCTCTTCATTCACGAGCGGATCGAGACCACGGTCGTGAAGGCCAAGGAATCGCGCCGCCTGGGCGAGCGGATGATCACCTTCGCCAAACGCGGCGACCTTGCCGCGCGCCGCCACGTCGCGCGCTTCGTGCATGGCGACGACGTCGTGAGGAAGCTGTTCGAGACGGTGGCGCCTTGGTACGCCGACCGTAACGGCGGCTACACGCGGATCGTGCGCATCGGACGCCGGCTGGGCGACGCGGGCGAGACCGCGCTGCTGGAGCTGGTGAAGTCTCCCGAGCTTAAAGATCGCCTGCGCCACGAGGCGGCGGAGCGGATCAAGGCCGAAAAGGCCTCGACCAAGGAGACGAAGTCCACGGGCAAGGCGAAGAAGACGGCTGCCGCCGCTCCGGCCGATGGGGCCGCGGTGGAAGCTCCTGCCAAGAAGGGGCGCGCGGAGAAGAAGCCGAAGCCGCCCCGCTCGGAACGCGGCAAGGGGCCCACGGGTGGCAAGGCTTCGACGCGGGCTCGTCAGAAGGGGCGCAGCGGAACCTGATCGGTTCTTCCTTCAACGGGGCTGGGCTCTTGATGCTTGATCGATCGGATAGAACGCCGGTGCTGAAGTCAGCGCCGGCGTTTTTCATGGGGCCGATGCGGTTGGGGCGGTTCGCGCGACTGGCGCGACTGGCGCGGCTGGCGCGACTCGCGTGGCTGGTCCTCCTGTTCGTGCCGGGCGGGGCCACGGCCGGCCCTCCACCCGCCGGGGAGGAGACCCGCGCCATCTGGGTGGTGCGGCACGCGCTCACCACGCCGGGGCGCGTCGACAAGATCGTCGACCTCTCCACGCAGGTGAACGCGAACACGCTGCTCGTGCAGGTGCGGGGCCGCGGCGACGCGTACTATTCCTCCGATCTTGCCCCCCGCGCCGACGAATTGGAAGCGACGCCCTCCGACTTCGATCCGCTAAGGCGGCTCTGCTCCAAGGCGCATGCGGCCGGGCTGGAAGTTCACGCGTGGATCAACGTCTACCTCGTCTGGTCGGCGGGCGTGCCCCCCCGGCCGGCGCTCCACGTGGTGAACGCGCATCCGGACTGGATCTCCGTTCGCGCCGATGGGCGGCGCCTGGCCGAGATGCTGCCGGAGGAATTCAAGGAAGAGAAGTTCGAGGGGATGTACCTCGCGCCCGGGAACCCCGAGGTGCGCCGGCACATTCGCGAACTGGTGCGCGAGCTCGTGACGCGCTACCCGGTGGACGGCATCCATCTCGATTACGTCCGCTATCCCGAGCCGACCGTCGGATACGATCCCCACACGCGCACCGCGTTCGAGCGGGAGTTCGGCGTCGATCCGATGAGGCTGGAAGCCCCCGACAGCGCGTTCCTCGATCTCCTGGGCGGCGCGGACCGGCTGCCCGATCTTCGCGCGCGATGGATCGAGTGGAAGCGGGAGCAGGTGACGAAGCTCGTGCGCGACCTGCGCCACGATCTCGACCTGACCGGCCGGAAGATCAAGCTGACCGCCGCCGTGATCGCCGACCAGAACGCCGCGCTGAACCGCTATCTCCAAGACTGGCCCGCGTGGATCCGCGAGAACCTGCTCGACGCGGCGATCCCGATGGCCTACTCCCCGAGCACTCCGATCGTGGAGCGCCAGATCGCGGCGGCCATGGCGCTGCCGACGAATCGGCAGATCTGGGCTGGAATCGGGATCTACAACCAGGGTGCCCGCGACGCCTGCGAGAAGATTCGCAAGGCTCGCGCGCTGGGCGTGGACGGGATCGCGCTCTTTTCCTACGACGCGCTCCTGGGGCGTTCGGGCTACGCGCGGAGCGTGCGGTCGTGGGCGTGGCGCGAACCGACCGAGCCGACGCGCATGCCGTGGAGGGAAGGGCGTTGATCGAGCCTGCCGCCTTCCTCGGCGCCGCGCTCCCCGCCGTCGCCATCGGTCTGGTCGGCGGGACGCTCGTCGGCATGACCGGCATCGGCGCCGGATCGGTGATCGCGGCGCTCCTCCTCGTTTTCTATCCCGACATGCCTCCACAAATTATCGTCGGCTCCGCCACGGCACAGGCGGTGGTGATGAAGCTGGCCGGCGTCTGGGTGCGCCGCCAGTTTCAACTCGGCGAGCGATCGCTGGGCGTGGCGATGGCGCTCGGCGCCATCCCGTGCGCCGTCGCGGGCGCGTGGACCTCCAGCCGGCTCGACGCCGCGATGCTCCGGCCGATCATCACCGGCGTGCTGGTCGTGGTCGGCGTGCTGCTGGTGATTCAGGCGCTTCGCCGCGCCGGCGCGGGTGCGGGTGCGGGCGCGGGCGCGGGCGCGGGCGAATCCGATCCCGACGCGGCGTCGGCCACGGTCGGCTCCCGCTTCGACGGCTTGGGTGGCCGGGGCGGCGATCCGGCGTGGGGCGGAGTCTTCGGAATCGGCTCCGTCGTCGGCTACGTGGCGGGGCTCACCAGCATCGGAACCGGCACGCTCTTCGTGAGCGCGCTCGCCGGCCCGCTCCGCGTCGACGCGCATCGCGCCGTCGCCGCGGCCCTCGTGGCGGGAGTCCTCACGCTCATCGCCTCCGCCGGGACGCACACCATGCTCGGCCACCTCGACCCAGGCCTCGCGGTCATCACGTCCGTGGGATCGGTGCCGGGAGTGATCGCCGGAACGATGCTGGGACGGCGGCTCACGGCGCGGTGGCTGCGTGGGGCGATTGGGGTGGGGATCCTGATCGCCGCGGGGATGGCCCTCCTCCGGCTGCGATAGTCGGCGATAGGCTGCGGTAGCCGGCGCGCTCCACCGTTACGATTACGGCGTTCCGGCCAGCTCCGGCCAGATGCTCCGCAAATCTTCCAGGAGGTACGCATTCCGCTCCACCCGCGCGCGGGCGAAGGCGAGGTACTTTCCGTCGGGGGAGGGAACCGGGTTCGACGGCGGGGCGTCGGAGGTGCGCCAGATCGCGTGCGCCTCGCCGTCCATCGCGATGTCGAGGATCGCGTAGGCTCCGGACGTTCCCCACGTGCCGAATAGCCGCGTGCCGTCGGCAGACCAGGCGATGGCGCGGAGTCCGTCGTTCCAGTCCTTCACCACGATGTCCCGCCCCGGCGTTCCATCCACGCGGAGAATCCGGATCCGTCCGTCTCCCGAGAGAAGCGCGACGCGCGTTCCGTCGGGGGAGGGAGTGAAGCGGAGCCACTCGTCGGGATTCACGTCGATCTTCGCCCGCGTCTCCATCGTTCCCTTGGCCAGGTCGACCGCGCCGAGCGTGAGTTTCCGCTCGCCGGGATCGAGCGCGAACGCCAGGAGCGGCTCGCCGGTCCGTCGCGGGCCGACGATCGCGATGCGGGAGCGCCGCCCGGAGAGTACCAGTTTCGCCGACATGCCGCCGTCGGCGATGCGCATGAGGCGTGCCTCGCCCTCCTGCGGTCCCTCGCTCCGCTGCCAGGTCCAGTAGAAGACGTCGGGCGGATCGCCCGCGACGAAAGCGCCGCCCTCCTCGTCGGGGAGCGCCGCCACCGCGGCCGCGGCCTGCGCCGACGCGCGGGTGGAGAGGCTCTGTTCGTAGACGTCGGAGGTGCCGTTCCGGTCGGTCTCGAAGAGAAGAGACCCGGCGTCCGGCCGCCATCCGGTCGGAATCGCGTCGCCGTCGCCCTTCGTCAGCGCGCGCACCCCTCCGAGCATGGCGCCGGCCCCGCTCATCTCCCCGACCAAAACGTCGGTCCGCGCGTGCGACTTGAGGACGACGAGGCGCGTGCCGTTGTAGGTGACGCTCGGCGCCAGGAGGGTGGTCCCCGCCCAGTCGGTGAGGCGCCGCGGCTTTCCGACGCGCTCGCCGGAGCGAAGATTGATCCGCACTTCCCATAGATTGCTGTCGGTCTCGTGGGGGGCCGCTTCCGCCTTGCAGTAGACGATGCGTCCCTTCGGCGCGCCCCAGATCCCGGCCTCCACCGTCGCGGCGTAGTCGGTTCCCTCCGCCAGCGTGCTCGTCTTGTGGTCCAGCACGCCGTGGCTCTCGATGAAGCCGACGTTTCCCTCGCCGGTCTGCTTCCAGCCGTTCGCCACGATGCGATCGTTGTCGGTGGCCCAGGTGAGCCTGGCGTAGCGGGTGCGTGCCGGCGCCGTGGCCACGCGTCGCGGTTCCGCTCCCTTCGCGTCGGTCACCCAGATCTCGTTCCCTCCTCGGCCCGGGAGGAAGGCGATGAGCGATCCGTCGGGCGAGACCGCCGCCGAGGAGGCGTCGTCGCGCAGTTTTCGCGCCTCGCCGCCGAGAATGGAGGCGAGCCAGAGCGTGGAGGCCGCACCTTCGCCCTCGAACGCGCCGAGCACGAGCCGCGCGCCGTCGGGGAACCAGGAGACGCTGTGGCCGCGGAGCCCGGGCGGCATCTCGCGGCGATGAATCTCACCGGCACCGATGAGTTGCAGGTAGAAGCCCGAGGAGTCGACGTAGGCGAGGTACTTCCCGTCGGGGGAGATGGCGGCATCGAGGAGAGGTTTCGCCGGCGGATTCGCCGTGAGCGGCTGCGAGCGAAGGCCGCCCGATTCCGTGGCGCGTGCTCCGAACAATCCGTAGCGCGCGCCGAGCAGGAGCACCGCGGCCGTGACTCCCACGGCCAGCCCCGCGGCGATCGCGGCGGGGAGGGCCCAGG